>JAUCGE010000009.1 GCA_030377965.1 Desulfobacterales bacterium HSG16 | reverse complement strand
ATTCTTTCTATTTTTATTATACCGATTTATATCCCTTTTTTCAACCTGGGGGATTAATATGAATTGTCTTTACGGAGCTGGATCTTTCTTGCCAGACACCTCGTTTTCATAATTTCATTCACTTGAAAAAAAAACTTCAGGATATATGTCATGACAAATTTTGTCAATATTGGAATTTTTTAAAATAAAACGAAAATCTGAAATAATACATTTTTAATTGATTTTATAAGAGGTTTTGTTTAATTTAAAGATTCGTATGGAATTGTTTTTACTGATAGAGGAGAGATACAGATGGGTTTCGAAGATTCAGCGATACTTTTATTTTTTGCGGTTTTTATAGCTCTGATTGTCCATATCTGGAAAGAGGCTTCAAAAGGTTCAGCCAAGCCTCAGGTGGACAGGAGTTCAAGCCAGCAAACTCCGCCAGATCAGCAGAGAAGTGCAGGGCCGGTGGATATCCCTGCGCCTGTAGAAACTTCCGCACCTCTTCCTGTAGCAGTTCCCTCTCCTGCAGCAAGCCCGATTACGGCACAGGTATCGGCAGCTTCTGAAAACCTGAGAGCAGAGCGGATTTACGGGGATTCCAAAGGCATTTTTGTAGTTGTAACATCTCCTGAACCCGAGATACAATTGATGGCCATGTCATTATCGACTCAGATCATGGGCAAAGGAAAATCCGTGCGGATCATGCTGTGCGGTGCAGCAGGAGAACTTGCTGTCAGAGGCAGCAAGGAAGTCATGTTAAAGCCCTTAGATAAATCTCCCCAGATGCTCATGAAAAATTTGATGAACAGCGGAGTGGTTGTGGAAATATGCCCTTTTTACCTTCCCAATAGAGGGCTGTCTCCCGCTGACCTTGTGGTGGGAATCAATGTAGCAAAACCCCCTGTTATTGCAGAAGGGCTTATCGAACCGGGTGTAAAATTGTTTACATTCTAAATAGTGCCTGTCCAGAAATGGTCAAGTTCTCCAATTTCTATGTCAGACTCAAATTTTAGGGTAGACACTAACTATAAACTCCCATGACCTGATGGTCACAACGAACAATGAAAGCTTTGAATCCTTGTAATCAAGGTTCAGGAATTTTTGAATCAAGCCTTGAATGGCTAAATGGTTAACCCATTCAAAACACCTTGAAATAACAGCATCTAAAAAAACTTTCATATAAATTTAGAAAATCAGGAGATTGTCAGAAGACCTCCGAGATTTTGAAAATCCCGGAGGTAGTGTTATGTAAACAATTCATATTTATTCTGCAACAATTGAGATACTGCCAGGATGAATCATTGACAATATTATTAATGTTTTACAGAAAAATAATTTACGATTTCTCTTTCTGTATATCCCTCATCATTTTCAGAACATCAATACTGCTTTTGAGTCCTTTGCTGTACCTTGCCATACTTATCGCCATTCCTGCCAGTTGGGCCAGAGCCTGAACAAAATTCACATCTTCCAATGTGAAATCCCAGTGTTCGGATGTATAGACTCGCATAGCTCCAATTAAGTTGCCGCCTGCTACAATCGGTACAGACAATATGGATGATATCCCTTCTTTTTCTGCTTCATCGGGATATTGAATTCTCGGATCATCCATGACATTGGAGATTGCCACAGGACCATCTTCCAGGGATTGGGCAATGGAATTCAATGCGCTGACAGGGCCTTTGTTAATATATTCGCTGCTCAAACCGAATGAGGATGCTACTTCCAGTTCGTTTGTCTGCCTGTTGACCAGAAAAAGGGAACATCCTTTTGCATCCAAAGCTGTCGTAACGCTTTCCGTAGTCATCAGAACAATTTCTTCCGGATCTCTGGAATGAGAGATCGATTTTGTAACCTTGAGCATTGTTTCATAATTGATTCGTTCTTTTTTCATGGCCTTTCTCCTTTCATGTTTGTCGTTCAGCCTCTTTTGTTTTACCAGTCCTGCTGACCAGTTTATTTGTTGCTGTAAGAGGCAACATCTGGGATTGACATTTCGTTATGGAAAGTGTGAAAGAAAAATGTCTGCTGCATTTTTCATAGCCTTTATCATATTATGTCATCTTAAACAAGAAGAAATTCAAAGAAAATTAGCGTCAAAGCCATTTGATAGAATCAGGATTATAACCGATGTTGACATCACTGCCCGGATAAAGATTCAATTTACGAACCTGCTTTTGTGTGAATTTGACGTTAAAAGGCTGGCTCCCAGCTATAATGGTTGAAATAACGCAACCAGTATTTTTTTCCAGAACCAGGCGGGAAATCATGCCTTTAAGACAAAGATTTTCAGATATTACTTGATCATCTGGAAGCTGGACAGAAATATCTTTGGTGCTGATAACCGCGACAGAGTCTTTTTTCGGAGGTTTTGAAACAATGATATCTTCGCCATTACCAGTTACTTTTTTCCATAAGCCATCGGCATTTTCATGCCAGGGTCCAAACAGAATCGTTTCACTGCCGGAACCAAAAAAACGTCCTCTGAACAGTTGAAGCATACGGTCGCATACTTCATACATCCACTGCCAGTCATGGCTTGTAATGATCAATGTCGTTCCCCATTCGCGACATGCTCTTATGGATGCATCCTTTATTAACTGGGCGCTTGCCGCATCAACACTGGCAATAGGTTCGTCAAGAAGCAAAACCTCCGGTTTGAGTACGAGCCTGGCTGCAAGGGCTACACGCTGGGCTTCACCTCCTGAAAGTTCGAACCATCGACGGCTGACAAACTCGTCTCCAGACATCCCTACCATTGATAAAGCATCATATATCATTTTCCTGCGATCGTTTTTATCCCCCCTGAGTTTAAGTCCATACTCTATATTTTTATAAACTGAACGTTTCATCAGATAAGGAGTCTGGGGCAGAATAGTGACCTGAAATCTTACCGATTCTGAAAAAGGCGCAGCCGGCTTGTTTTTAAAAAGAATCTTGCCAAAAGTTGGATTGTCAATAAAACCGAGCAGATTTAAAAGCGTGCTTTTACCGCTGCCGTTGGGTCCGATCAAACCGACAATAGATCCCTGATGTAAAGATAATTCATCGATTTCCAAAGCAGGAAATGAGTTATAATAATGTTTTAACCCTCTTATTTTATAAATATATTTATCCAAAGTTCAAACCTTTTAAAAAACAAAATTTGGCAGTAAGGGATGTCAGAGAAAATAATATACCTGATTTTCTGTGACTTCCCTAAGACCGGAAGTCAGATTATCATGGCAACTCGACACCCTGATTCATAATATCGATATATTTAACATATGAATAAAGACGGTTTCTTTTTTTCCCAGTAACCTCTTTGAGAAGACCGATCCCCTCAAGCTCACGCAGGCAGGCATTGACTGTTGCCGGTGACAATCGTGTTTTTTCTCGAATCCAGTTGGATGAAGCCATTGGTCGTTCGAGTATAGCTTTATGAATCAGATGAGCAGAGCCTGAAATTCGTTTCAATTCTTTGATTCTCTGCTCGTCTGAAGCAGCCAGATTCATCAATTGCCGAGCCGTATTTACGGCCTGAACCGCAGTATCAATAATCGCATCGGCAAAGAATTCAAGCCAGCTCTCCCAGTCACCTGCAAATCTAACTTCATTCAACAACTGATAATACTGTTTACGGTTAGTTTTGAAATAAAGGCTCAGATACAGCAGTGGTTCCTTGAGAATTTTTTGAGAATAAAGTACGAGTGTAATCAACAATCGACCAAGTCGGCCATTGCCATCCAAAAACGGATGAATGGTTTCAAACTGTACATGAGCCAGTGCAGTCTTTATCAAAACTGGTGTTTTTTCAGGCAGGTCATGAAGGAAGAGTTCCAGCTTACCCATGCATTCCTGAATTTGATCTGGTGGAGTTGGAACAAAGGCCGCTGTCTGCGGTCTGGTTCCACCAATCCAATTCTGGCTTCTTCTAAATTCCCCTGGATCACATGCTTTTCCCCGGCCTTTTGAAAGCAGGACAGCATGGATTTCTTTCAGCAGGCGTAAAGATAAAGGAAAACCTTCGTTCAGCCTCTGCATGCCATAATTGAGTGCAGCCACGTAATTGCTGACCTCTTGAACATCGTTGAGCGGATCCCCTGGCTGATGCCTGTACTCAAACAACAGCAGATCAGACAGCGATGATTGAGTGCCTTCGATCATAGATGAAAGCACCGCTTCTTTCCTTACGTACATGTAGAGGAAAAGAGATGTATCCGGCAAAAGCATTGAGACACTGTCAAGTCGTCCGAGTGCCAGCAATGCCTGGTCAAACTTTTCCCGAAGGGCTGATGACCATTCTATAGGGGGTACAGGAGGCAGTGGATTCGGAATAAATGCTCCCACCGCATCACCAACGGTCGAAATTGTAACGTAATGTCCTTGTAAACCGCGTTTCATATTCTTATTTCAATCTTTGAAATATAAAAATTCTTATTTTAGATTAAGCTCTAAATTAAAATAACCGCACTGATCAAAGATTTTCCCCCTCAGCTTTTAGCTTTTAGCTTTTAGCTTCAGGGCTGTTTTTCATAGCTCCCTGCCCGGTGACATCCATGACGCTCAACCAGAGCCTACCGTCATAGTCTACTTTCTTGCGTCTTCCCGTGGATGCACTCATGGGTACATGAACGAACTGTTCGTTCCATCTGCCGATCAAAAGCCTGGTCTTTCCAGCCATGCCTGCATGAACCGCGTTTCTGCCCAGAAATCCGCAATATACCCGGTCACTCGCATTGGCGGGCAGACTCCGGATCATGTAACTCGGATCGATATATTTCAGTGTAATATCAATATCTTTTTCAGAAAACCATCCCATAACAGAGTCTTTCAAAAACAGGCCGATATCTTTCAGCCGAATATTTCCGGAAGGATCATATTCATCTTCTCTGCCTTCAAAAAATTTCTGCCCGGCACCTTCTGCCACAACGATTACAGCATGACCTCGTTCCAGAATACGATCTTCAAGAGCTTGAAGAAAGCCGTTTTCACCTTTTAAATCAAAATCGACTTCCGGAATGAGAACAAAATTGACATCCTGTCTTGCCAGAGCTGCTGTAGCTGCTATGAAGCCCGCATATCTGCCCATGAGCTTTATCAGACCAATGCCATAAGGGTAGCCCTGCGCTTCGTTATGTGCGGCTTTTATAGCTTCAGTCGCTATTTCAACTGCCGTATGAAATCCGAAAGAACGGGATACCATGTGAATATCATTGTCTATTGTCTTAGGAATAGCCACAACACTGATCTTCAAATTTCTTTCGAGGATGGCATCTGTAATTTTGCTGGCAGCAAGCAGAGTACCATCACCTCCTATCATGAAAAGAATGCCGATATTCATCCGTTCCAGGCTGTCCACGATTTCTTCGATATCCTGAGGCCCTCTTGAAGATCCAAGGATAGTACCGCCCATTTCATGAATATTGACCACCACATCCGGGTTAAGATCCACGACATCTCTGCCGAATTCCGGGATAAATCCCTCTAATCCGTGTCGAATACCGTAAATATTACGCACTCTGTAAGAATGGTTCAATTCCAGCACAATGGCCCTGATGATGTCATTCAATCCGGGACACAGGCCTCCGCAGGTTACTAATGCACATCTTAACTTGGAGGTATCAAAATAAATTTTTTCCCTGGGGCCTGCTCGTTCGAAAGAGGGGATTTCCATGTTTTTGGCAAATCGCTCCCTCAGTTTATGAAGATCGGAATCGACAGGCACACGCTCATCGTCTGACACGAATCCGAAGGTGCGTTTTTTTATCTTCCTGATGGGAGATGTTATCTTGGCTTCTCCCAGAACTGGAATTTGAGTATCGAAAGTACCGACATCCATTTTTTTCCTGCCTTATGTAATTTTTCCGTTGAATTTGAATTCACCCTTGCCCAGAATATCATGCAGGTGCAAAATTCCTTTCACACTTTTTGACGCATCAACAATAGGTAAAACAGTGATCTGATGTTTTTCCATGACATTGAGTGCATCATAGGCGGGCGATGCAGGTCCAAGAGTCTGAGGATCAATGGTCATAAACTCGCCTGCTGTCTTATCAAAAACAGATTGATTTTTAGCGATTGTCCTGCGGATATCACCGTCTGTTATAATACCAGCAAGCTTGCCGTCGGTGGTTGTCACGAGTGCAACCCCTATACTCAAGCGGTCTATTTCATCAATTACCGATTTCATCGGGGCGTTTTCATTGACAGCCGGAACAGCGGATTCGGTCAACATGATATCCTCCACTCTGCTTGAAAGCCGCTGCCCCAGAGAACCTCCAGGGTGAAATTTTTTGAAATCGCTGCTTTTGAATCTCTTTTCATTTATCAGCACCACTGCCAGGGCATCGCCCATAGCAAGTTGTGCTGCAGTACTCGTTGTGGGAGCGAGTCCTAACGGACATGCTTCTTTTTTTACTCCTACATCTATAACAATATCAGATTCTTGAGCAAGGATGGAAGTTAAATCTCCTGTAAATGCTATCACCTTGCAACCAATATTTTTGATGACAGGAACAAGCATATTCAATTCACCGGTCTTTCCGCTGTTTGAAATAGCCAGAAAAACATCATCCTTGCCCACCATGCCAAGATCTCCATGCATGGCCTCTACCGGGTGAAGAAAAAAAGAACGGGTTCCTGTGCTGTTTAACGTAGCGACAATCTTCTGGCCCACTATCCCGGACTTTCCGATTCCCGCTATGACAAGCCGTCCTGAGCTGTTTACAATCAGCCTGATCATTTCATGAAAACGGTTGTCGATCCGGTCTATCAGCCCTAAAATCCCTTCCGCTTCCAGCCTTAGAACTTCTGCCGCCTGTTTGATTATATCCTGTGATTCCACCATGCGATTCCTGTATAAATATTGATTGTTAAGCATTAAAAAAAAGCTATGGATTTAAGCCTGCATATTGACTGATGATAAGTTGTCAGGAATCAAGATGGAAATCAAGTTGAAATCGAAAAAATTTGATATGTCTGGTATAACTCAATTCAGGTACTTTTTTTCAAGCTGCTCAAAAAAACCTTCTTTCCTCATTGCTTTAAGAATTTCGCTGAATTGTTTTGATAAAGTTTCCCCATCGCGCTTTGATGTCTTTGAAAAAGCGACATACATTGGATCGTTTGACAAACGATATATTGATTTAATTTCATCAAATCCCAATTTTTTATTGAGGTATTTACAAACAAGGCTGTTTCCTATGCCAACATCCATTCGCCCAGCGTCTAACTTTTTCAGCATTTCTTCGGAAGATCTGCAAGATTCTTTTGTTATTCCTTTGTAATTATCAAATTGTTCTCCATAAGAATATCCAGCGATAATACCAACTTTTAATTTTTTAAGATCATCAAGATTTGAAATAGCTATATTCCTTTCCTTTCTGGCTAAAATTACGTTTTGTTCAAAAAACATATGCTCCGTAGGATAATAAAGGAATTCATTCCGTTTCGGTGTATTAAATAGAGAGAAAATTGCGTCGGACGTACCATTTTTCATTTCAAGGAGACATCGCTTCCATGGTCGTGATCTAAATACCGGCTTGAACCCGATTCTCATACAAACTTCTCGTACTATATCGATGTCAAGCCCCACCACTTTACCCTTTTCCAGATACTCGTAGGGAGGATATTCGTCAAAAACGAAAATAATTTCCTCCGCGTATGAAGTAGAAGAAAAAAATACTAAACAGACAAAAACAAATAGCAGAATTTTTTTCATGAAACGCTTTCCTTTTTTAATAATGGACATTTTTCATTCTTGCCATATTTTTCAAAACATAGGTCAAACTTTTTCCGCATGAAAGCAAAATTATTGAATTTGCTGAAAGCGGGCAGATAATTAATCACGAATTAAATCCGGCCATGATTTATCGTCCTGGTCAATTAATGAGAGATGAATTCTGCAGCATTCATTATCGTCGCATCCAGGCATGAAATTTATTCAGCCACGTCAGAATTTTTTCCGGCTTGCGAGCTTTTTTCCATTCTCCTGCCGCATACTTATTGGCTTCAGCCATGGTTGGATAAATATGTATGGTACTCAAAATTTTGTTCAGTCCCAGACCGTGTTTCATGGCAAAAACATATTCTGTTATAATGTCACCGGCATGATTGCCAACGATGGTGACACCTAAAATCTTGTCTGTTCCAGGTCTGGTTAATACCTTTACATATCCGTGATCCTCGGAATCAGCAATAGCTCGATCCAGATCATTTATGCCGTATCTGGTAAGTTCATAAGCAATGTCCTGTTCTATGGCATCGGATTCATTCAATCCTACTCTTGCCACTTCAGGATCGGTATAGGTTGCCCAGGGGATTACCCGATAATCGGTTTTAAATGATTTGAATCCGCCAAACAGGGCGTTCACGGACGCAAACCATGCTTGATGTCCTGCCACATGGGTAAACTGGTAAGGGCCGGCTACATCTCCTGCACAGAAAATATTCGGAAAATTAGTTTGCAGATATTCATTGACCTGAATAGTTTTACGGGAAGTCAATACCACGCCCAGTTCTTCCAGGCCGAATCCAGACGTATTCGCTGTCCTGCCCACAGCTACAAGGATTTCATCAAATTCTACGAAAACATCCTTGCCGTCATGCTCGCACACCAGAATTTGTTTCTCTTCTTCCACCTTAATTTCCCTGGCCCGATGACCTGTCAGTACCCGCACCCCTTCAGATTCAAGCTTTTCGAGAATAAGACCTGCAACATCCGCATCTTCCCTGCCCATGAGATGGGGGAGCATCTCCACCTGGGTCACCTCTGCGCCCAGACGGGCAAAGGTCTGAGTGAGTTCACAGCCGATAGGGCCTCCGCCCAGTACGGTCAGCCGCTTGGGAAGTTTTCGGAGTTCCCATATATTGTCGGAAGTCAGGTAATTGATTTTATCAAGGCCGGGGATGGGCGGCACAAAGGGACGCGCTCCTGTGGCAACCACTATATTTTTTGTGGTCATAGTTCGCCCGTTGACTTCTACCGTAAAAGGCGATGTGATTTTTGCCTCTCCCTGAATGCATTCCACCCCCAATTGGGTGTAGCGTTCAATTGAATCATGGGGTTCAATTTTTTCAATTACCTTTTGCACCCGTTCCATTACCTGTGCGAAATCAAATTCGATATTTCCCTTGTTGAATCCAAAGTCCGCCGACCGTTTAACATAGGAAAGAATCTTTGCCGACCGGATCAAAGCCTTGCTCGGCACACATCCGGTATTTAAACAATCTCCGCCCATTTTATGTTTTTCAATCAGTGCCACCTTAGCACGGACGGTTGCGGCAATATACGATGTCACAAGACCGGCAGCACCTGCGCCGATTACCACCAGATTATAGTCAAATTTTTTGGGTCGGGGATAGTTCTTTAAAATTTTTCTGGTTTTTACAAACATAACGAATTTTTTTGCAATTAGAGGAAAAATACCTAACAGAACAAAGGAAAGCAGCAGGCCGGGAGATAAAATACCGCTTGCAGATTCAATTTGTGCCAGCTGGGTTCCTGCATTAACATAAACAAAGGTACCGGGCAGCATACCGATCTGGCTGACAATGTAAAAAGCGGCGACCCTGATGGGAGTCAATGCCATGACCAGATTTATAACAAAAAACGGAAACAGGGGGACAAGACGCAGGGTAAACAGATAAAAAGAACCGTCTTTTTCAACCCCTTCGTTGACGGCTTTCAATTTGTCCCCGAATCTGTCCTGCACATAATCTTTCAAAAGAAATCGAGAAACAATAAAAGCCAGAGTTGCTCCGATGGTACTGGCAAAAGATACCAGTACAAGCCCTGTCCACAGACCGAACATAGCCCCGCCTGCAAGAGTCATGATGGTCGCACCCGGCAGAGAAAGGGCAGTGACAATAATATAGGTGATCATATAAATCACAATTGTGAAAAATGTGTGATTCATATAATAATCATGAAAAGCCTGCTGCCTGGACTTTAGATATTCAAAGGTAAGATAATTTTGAAGATCGAATGCAAAAAAAACCGCAACCAGAATGGCTATGATCGATACAAGAATTATTTTTGATGATTTCCCCTTCATGATGTCCCTTTCATGATTTCCCTTTCATGATTTCCCGCATTAAAATGCCAGGCTGTCATCTGAGGAGATCAAGCTCTTTGCTACTGTATTCAAAGTTCCTTTGAGAAATCCCACACGACAGGCATGGCGCTTGATTTTACCGCTTGAAGTTTTGGGAATAGTTCCGAGTCTGATGAGCAGTATCTCGAATACTTCCAGTCCAAATTCTTTTTTTATAGCATTGCGGATGGTGGCAAATGCCTCATCCGGCTTTAAAGGTGACTGATCTGCCGGAGTATATTCAGGCAGCATGACCTCCGTGCGGCGCTTTGAATAGGACGATTTTCCTGGTTGTCCGTCCGCATCTTCCTTGAAACGAAGCTCGGCCTCGGCAACGATGATGAGCTGATTTTTTTCATTGACTTTTGTCGAAAACGCAGCGACGCATCCTGGACGCAGCCTCGAATAGCTCTGTTCAGCGATAAGCTCAATAGCGTAGGGATAATAAATGCGCTCCTGGATGACAATGATATCTTTGAGCTTTCCTGTGACAAAAAGTTCATTGTTTTGAATGAATCCAAGATCTCCTGTACGCAAAAACGGCCCTTCTCCGGTATCTGATAAAAATGCCTGAAAAGTTTTTTTTGTTTCTTCGGGCATCTCACAATAGCCTTTTGCCACATTTTTACCTGAAATCCATATTTCTCCGACTGTATCCGGTTTACAGGATTTATGAGTATCCGGACTGGCTATCACGATATTTTGTTCACAATCAACATTGCCGCATCCAACAATTATGCGTGTTTTCTCGCCACTGTCAACAGTCGGAATAATCAGATTCTTCTCAATTGCTCCTGCCTGTACCCTGCAAACGACCGGCAGGTTGTTTTTGATGCCGCATGAAGCAGTCATAGTAGCTTCTGCAAGGCCATAGAAGGGAAAAAAAGATTTTTTGGAAAAACCGCATGAAGCAAATTTTTTGGAAAATCTTTCAATCGTATCCGCTCTTACTGGATCAAATCCATTAAAAGCTATTTTCCAGCAACTCAGATCAATATTTATTTCATTGGTATCAATTTTGCGGATACATAATTCATAACCAGAATTAGTGGAACCGCTGTATTCTGCTTTATAATGAGATATGGCTTTAAGCCAGAGCAGGGGATCTTTTAGAAAAGCTATCTGTGACAGGAGAATACATGGTGTGCCTGCATATAAAGCAAGAACCATGTTTCCCACAAGACCCATATCATGATAAAGGGGCAGCCAGCTGACAATATTAGATTGTTCTTCGAGTTGAAAACTCTTTTGAAGCATTTTTTCATTGTGCAAAAGGTTTCCATGACTGATCATCACACCTTTTGGCTTTCCGCTAGCTCCTGATGTGTATTGAACACAGGCAATGGTTTCTTCGGATACGGGCGTATTTTTCCATTCCTTATGAACATCTTCAATATCATCGGTAGCAAGCCAGTACATTTTGTTCAAATAAGGATCTTTGGAAAATTTTTTTCTCATCACATCAAGAATTGGAGCAATGGTCAGGGAAATGTCAGGCATTGCACTTTTCAAAACGTTGTCCAGTCTGAGCAGAGTACGTTCGGGCCGGGCCTGATGAGGAGGATATACTGGAACTGCCGTAACTCCTGCATACAGACACCCCATGAAAGCGGCAATATAATCTATACCAGGAGGATAAAGAAGCAAAGCCCGCTGACCTGTTCCGATCCCGATAGCCTGCAACCGAGCTGCAATGCTCATAGCCTTTTGATCCAGTACGCTATACGTCAATCTGTCTTTTTCGATATGACCGTCTTGTAAAAAAATAAATGCTGTTTTTTCAGGCTGATCAATCGCCCTGTTCCGAAGAAGTTCGACCAGAGTGGATGCTGTACCAGGTAATTCTCCCTTTCCATAGTTGCTCATTTTAAGCTCCTTATGCAACAAATGACGTTTTTCCAAATTTTTCCATACTGTTTCTTTTGGGCAATCTCTTTCTTGTGATTTTCATTTTTCAAATTTTATGAGTGTAACAAATAACAGTGTAAAGGGCAATTTTTTTATGTAATGGCTCATATTATCAAAAGGCTTGAATAAGCTATTGTGGTGAATAAATTAAGGTGTTATATTGCACCTTTGTGTTAATGTAAATCATTAAAGATTTATCCGGCCAGGCAGCGTATCCGTAAAAACGAGATGCAAAGATCTTATGACTTTAAACGTTTAAACTGGTGATTTCATACATGGGAAGCCTGCTTAAAAGTGCTGTCAGGAAAAAAATTATAAAAATGCCTGTGAGCAGCGATTTCTATTACGGATTGTTTTATCCCTTCCCGTTCGTATTTTTTTTCATATTTTATGGCCTTGCCAGTATGGGAACGATTATCACTATTCTGTTGTATCAGCATGGTATAAAACTCTGGCCTGTCCTGCCTTTTATCATCGCTATCCTTCTCGTTTTATTTTTTTTGTCGAGGATATTTTTCAAAGAACACTTGATCATCACGCAGAAAATTCTTATCCATCAAGGACCGAAAATAGACGGCAGCCCTGAAAAAATCTTTGAACTAAAAAATTTTGAGTTTATCCTGTGGATCGGTGAAATAAGGTCTGAAACAGTTACATACCATTATCTGTATCTGGTTGATAAAAAAGGTGTCCCCAATGTACTGATCAATGAAAACAGCAATATTTTATCCATAAAGGACTGGAATGCCTTTCTCGATAAATTGTCCTATGAGACGCGCCTGCCTATAAGCAGGGAGTTTTATAAAGTAAATGAACAGTCAGGGGA
The DNA here is from genome assembly GCA_030377965.1 of Desulfobacterales bacterium HSG16. Lineage (GTDB taxonomy): Bacteria > Desulfobacterota > Desulfobacteria > Desulfobacterales > HSG16 > JAUCGE01. Next base: position 60,141 of record JAUCGE010000009.1, on the reverse strand, counting down.
GAAAACCAAAATCAGCCATGAAACAGACAAATGGAAATTTTTACCGAGAACTGCAAGCATGGCATTTGAAAGCTTTGAAAAAAACGGTGCAGATAAAACATAAATTAGGGTCATGGATGGATCGTATTTTGGTAAAAATAAAATAATGTTTTCAAATTGACAACTGATAGTCCAGAATATTGTTTTTCCTTGACCGTAATAATGCTTTGTGAAAAAATTCTTCATTTTTAAATTTGCACAAGAAAAACCAAATCTGTAGGAGGAATCGTTTATGTTTGACCTGACACCTGATTATATTCGCACCAATGTTGCCGATTCAGATATCATCTATCAGAGAGGCCGCAAAATTTTTGAACATGGCGCGTTTTTATGCGCTGATGCGGATACAGATGTCGGATCGTTCCTTTATGATGTGGATGGAAACTACGGAGATTACACAGCTCGCATCAATTTTCATGACACCGGGCTTAAAACTTTTTGCGACTGCCCCTATCCAGGTTCCGGGTGCAAACATACGGTTGCCGTACTTCTGGACGTTCATGACCAGTTGCATTATATCAAGCAGGTCAAGGCAAAAAAAGAATCCGTCCCTGATGTGGAATCGGAAGAAGCTTATCTCACACCTGAACAAATCAGAGAACAGGCCATGAAAGACAGGCGTAAACGGGCTGGGAGCGAATCGTTCATTCCGACATATGGCGATATGTTCAAAGGTGAGCATATGGTGGAAACACCCGAGGGAAAGCAGTATCAGGTAACAATCCATGACCCGGAAAACGAAAACGGACACTGCTCATGCCCGGATTTTCTTACAAACCGGCTTAATACCTGCAAACACCTGATTTATATGTGTAATGTCCTGAAAAAGAAAAGAGGATACAAGACACAGCTTAAAAAAGAAAAATTCCCTTTTGTCGATATCTTCTGGGATTCTGATAAATGCGTTCCCCGGCTTTTCTGTGAACGCCCTCAAAAACAGATAAAGGATATTGCCCCGCTTCTTTCGAAATATTTTGACAAAGACGGCTTTTTTGCGAAACCTGATATTGCCGAGTTCCTGAATTTTTTATCTGGAATTGATGGGAATAAGAAAGTGCGGGTCAGGGAAATCGTTTTAAAAAAAATAAATGATACTATGTCAGACATCCAGAGTGCCGAGCTTTCTAAGTCTGGATTACCGAAAATGGGCAAAGTCGAATCACAACTCTACCCTTATCAGAAAGAAGGAATAAAGTTTTGCCTGTACAAAAAAGCTGCCCTTATCGGAGATGAAATGGGTCTGGGCAAAACCTTGCAGGCCATCATGATCTCAAAATTGAAAAAAAAGGTCTTTGGTTTTGAGCGGGTCATAGTGGTGACTGTGGCTTCGTTGAAAGAGCAATGGAAGCGGGAAATCGAACGTTTCACTTCTGAAAAATGTGTCATTGTCGCAGGTTCTGCATTGAAACGCCGGGAAACTTATGAAAATGATGACAGTCTGTTCAAGATTACCAACTATGAAGCTGTGTTACGGGATGTTACTATCATATCAAGGTTCAAGCCGGATCTGATAATCCTGGACGAAGCCCAGCGTATAAAAAACTTCAACACAAAAACTGCCGATGCTGTCAAGAGCATACCGCGAAAACATGCCCTTGTCCTTACCGGTACGCCCCTGGAAAACAAGCTTGAAGATGTATATTCCATAGTTCAGTTCCTTGACACTGATTTTCTCTCCCCGCTGTGGCAGTTCGCGGCAGATCATTTTATGCTGAGTGCAAAGAAAAAGGGTCGAATATTGGGATACAGGAATCTTAATGTTTTACATGAAAAGCTGAAAAATATCGTTATAAGAAGGCGGAAAGAGGAAGTACTGACCGAGCTTCCTGATGAAATCGTCAATAATTACTACATAGATCTTACTAAAGAGCAAAGAGAGATGCATGCGGGCTATGTCCAGTCTCTGCTTCCCATTTTGAACAAGAAACATATCACTCCCATGGATCTGCGTCGAATAATGGAGCTTCTGCTCTGCATGAGAATGGTATGTGATTCGACCTATCTGATCGACAAGAAGACCCACCATTCCCCGAAACTGAAAGAACTTGAGGGGATTGTTGATGAGCTTGTGATACAAAGCAGGAGAAAGGTCGTTATCTTCAGCGAATGGACTACAATGACATTTCTTATCGCAAAGCATCTGTCTTCAGTTAAAATTCCGTTTGTGGAATTATCAGGAAAAGTTCCGGTACACAAACGGCAGGCACTCATAGACGAATTTACTGACAATCCTGATTGTAAGGTGTTTCTGTCAACGGACGCTGGAGGAACCGGATTGAATCTTCAGGCTGGTGATTGCGTGATAAATTTCGAGCTGCCCTGGAACCCTGCCAAAATGAACCAGAGAATCGGAAGGGTAAACCGGATCGGTCAGAAAAGTAAAACCATCAATGTGGTCAATTTGATTGCAAAAAGCAGTATAGAGGAAAATATTTTAGCCGGTATTCAACTCAAAACTGATCTTTTCAAAGGAGTGTTCGACGGCGGCACGGACAAAGTGGAGTTTTCCCGTGAAAAACGTACTGAACTGCTCAACAGATTGCGCGAGTTGATGGGAGAAGAAGCTCTGCTTCCACCGGCACAGTCTCAAAGTCAGGAGGAAATACCCGAAGATACTCCCCATTATCTGAACCCTCAAGTACTTGAAAAAGATGAGAAGGTCGATTATGGCGCAGAGGAAACAACTGTGGAACATTTGGACAGGCAGGGGGCTGCAGTCGTAAGGGATGGCGGCAACAGAGACCCTTTGCAGGGTCAAAGTTTTGCGGAACAACCGCCTGAAAAAATAGAGGCGGTTTTAAATTCAGGTATGCAGTTTATAAGCGGACTTATGGAAATGGCCACAGGAAAAAAGATTGAAACAACAGGTGATGACCATAAAATGATCTCCATTGATCAGAACACCGGCGAGGTAACCATGAAGTTTAAAATGCCTTTTTGATGGGTGCTTCTGAATCTCAAAAATTGCTATTCCAATGAATTGAAAGATATAACTTACTGTTTTTTAAATTAAACATAAAAAATAAACATCACTTTTTCTGCTATTGCTATAGAAATGGGATATATTTTCTTGACATCAATCAAGATTCTGATTTATGTTCGCTGATTAAAACAAAACTTGCAATGCTCAGATCACAATCTGCACTATAGCAAGCTATTATAAGGTCTTTAAATAACGTCAGATATGGAGCTTGACGAATTGAATCTCCATTAATCATTCACATCGGATTTTTTAATAGAAGCCAATGAAAGCAAAATTAATCAGATCTATAACGAGTGTACTGCTGCCGATATCCAAAACTCGATCCGGCCAATGCGTCAGGTGCGGACGGTGTTGCCATCTTCCAAATACATGCTTTTTTCTCAAGTATGCTGATGACGGCAGCAGCTATTGTACTATTTACAAATTGCGTCCGCCGAGCTGTCGGAAATACCCAAGAACCCGCTCTGAATCATTGACAGCAGATACCTGTGGATTCAAATTTGATGAACCCTCCAAATAAAATTGAAACGACCGGATTTTTATCGTTTTAGGCCGGTTACTGCATTCTGTTTTTCAATTTTGATTCCAACGCTATAGCCGCATTGTTGTTTTCCTGGCTTTTTTTTCGGCAGATGGAGTAAACGATGATCAAAAAATGCATTGTATCTGCATTGGTGTTCATTCTTTTAACACATTCAGGAATATGGGCGGAAGAAATTATGGAAACATACGAAATTTCAATTGATCTGGCTGTTCCAAACCCTTCATGGACAATTTCGATCATGGAAGTCTGGCAGATAAAAGATCAATTGTGGGCAATTTCCAGTGTCAAGAGTTCCAGTATGATGGCTGTTCAGATGATTACCACAATATCTGATACCATAAATGTTACCACCTCCAAGCTTCCTGTCAGACATTTTGTGATTGGAAAAACTTGGAAATGGGAGAACAAGGAACCCTACGAATTTATAAAAAGCGTTGATGAAATTGCTGAATACCTTGCTGGCGGGAAAAAAATTTCAAAAAACACTGAAACCAACTGAAAAATAAGGGTTGTGGAAGTTATTTCATCCACAGCCCTAACGTATTTTTGTATTTTTCAGTCACATCAACCAAATAAAATATTAAGGCATAAAAAAACATGGAGACAAGACAAAATAATTACGTAAAAAAAGAGACCATGCTGATAGCAATATCGATTGCACTTGTTGCAGGTTTTATTTCAGGCGTATTTTTCGGAGTTTACAAATCCGGTAAAGCGGCATTGCCTGCCAGTATTCATAAACAGACACAAAATAAGCCTGCCCCGGGCAATGACCGTAATCTGACGGCGATGATAGATGGTATTGTAAAACAAGTGGCAAAAAATCCGGAAGATTACAAGGCATTGATCCAGTTGGGCAACCTTTATTTCGACAGCGGACAATTCAAAAATGCCATTGATGCATATGAAAAATCACTTGCGATCTCCCCGGATAATGCCGATGTATTGACTGACCTTGGAGTCATGTACCGACGCACCAAACAATATCAGAAGGCTGTTCAATCTTTTGACAAGGCCATTGCTGCAAATCCCAAACATGAGGTTTCACGTTTTAACAAAGGCATAGTCCTGCTCCACGACGTAAACGATAAAGATGGAGCCATCCAGGCATGGAAAGGATTGCTTGCAATCAATCCTGTGGCTATGACATCAACAGGTCAGCCAATTGAAGAACTTGTGGAACACTACACAGCAGGACATGAAGACTGAGACATTGAACAACAAGAATAATGTACAAAAATAGCCACAACCTGGAATTTGTATCGTAAACTTAGACCTTCGGAACTGGCGCATGAGCAAAGGGCAGGACTATCCGTGGATATACAGCTTTGTTAGTAATAATGCCAGATCGTTTTATACTCGGCAACATTTTCCCCGATTGCTCTGAGCCTTTTCAGATATTTATAAATAGAAACATCAGTATAGACATAAGTATCAACCAGAGACAGTTTTTTTTCCCAGGGATGGAATTCGTATACGCGCCTGCCGTCTGGAAGAATTGAAATAACGTCATGGTGCTGGGATGCCCTTAGATAATTTTTTCCCAGGCGCGGGACATTAAAAACGATTTCATCGGTACGAACGGTTCCGGGCAGCAGCCTGGCCTCTTCGTGCTGCTCCTGAAGCAGTCTGGCTATGGGAACACGGTAATCATCTGTCTCGTCCTTGCCCTTGGTATTGAAAGTGTAATATGGGGTCACGCCAGTCAGGCGCAGTTTATGACGAAGAAAAGAAGCTTCGAATTTTTTCGAGTTGTAAAAGGTGTACACCAACTGGTTATAGACCTCCATGCCATGACGCCGGAATTTCTGAACCGCATCCATAGACTGGGGAGTGATCTCATATGGATGCTCGAAATGAGTCATGATAATAACTTCCCGCTTTCCGGGGTTGTGAAAACGGTTGATCGTTCTTGCAAGAGATTCGGTTATTCGCTGGGGAAGGGTGACAGGCGTTCTTGTGCCAATCCGAATTCTTTCCACATGACCGATTCTTGATATCTTTTTCAACATTCCTTCGAGCTTGTCATTGGACAACAGTAAAGGATCTCCGCCGGTAATGAGTACCTCACTGATTTCAGGCGTTTCGGCTATCCACATGATAGCTTTATCCAGTTTTTCTTTTGAAAGAGCAGCCTGCCTGGAATAGACATCTTCAATTTCCCAGTTTCTCTGGCAGTAAACACAGATCTGAGGGCATGTCATTATGGGTTTCAATATAACGATATTGGGATATCTCCTTGTAATTCCTTCAATTGGAGAAGTATCGCTTTCGACCATGAAATCCATCGAACATTGCTTGTCATCCCTGTTTCTTTTAATTTTAGTAACGTAGTCAAGAGATGGGATAACCTGTGCCCTAACTGCATAATCCAGCTCACGGCCTGATTCTTTATCCATCAGAGAAAGATAATAGGGTGTAATACCAAACGGTATTTTATTTTTTTTGGCCAGCCGGACAGCCTCAAATTCTTCTTCTGTTAGTTGTATAAGATCATTCAAGGTATTGACATCCCTGATGATATGCCGGGTATGCCATGTCCATTTTTCCCATTCAAATTCCGTGGCCTTGAAATATTTCAATATCCTGGTTTTGTTCTCGCTGCGCTTTCTGGCTATTTCTTTGTCCAGTCCGCAGGAATATTCCTTCATATAGCGCTTTCCTGTGCGGGCCATTCTGGAGAGATCCGCTGATCTCAATTTTGCAGCCTTTCTGCCCTTATATTTTTTGAAAGCAGGTGGTTTTTCGGGATAAATGCCGGTTTTACCGCTTATTCCCAGCAAAAGATGTTCAAGTTCGCAGAAAAAACCGGGATCAGGAGCTTCAAACCCATCATAAGATTCTTTGTGCAAAAGTCCGTTAATATACTCAAGCAGACTGAAACCGACCAGTCTTTCGCTCCTGTTGGACAATACCGAGCGGAATACATTGACAGCGTTTCTTGCAAGTACCCATTCAAGGGGCGGAATAGCCGGATTATCATCAAATGTGGCTATAAGTGTGTCAGACAGAAAATAGCGAATTTTGTTACGTTTTATGTCAACAGATTCATCTGAAAGAAATATTTCTTTCAGTGGCGGCGCATGATCGAGCAGTTTAAGCAGTTTTGTTCTTATTTTTTTCTTGTCCATAATACCTCCTTGTTTTGTTAGGACAACCGATCTATTATATCATAAGTTTCAATATTTGCAAGGACAGGCTTTTTGCAGGCGTTCATCCATCTTTTTCAGGCAGAATTCTTCAGGTATTAAGGTTGAACATCAAAAAAACATGCTTTTTATCCATATTGCATTTTTTCCCTTCTTCTGATAAGATAACTCTCTGTGCAAAAGTTTCACAGCATAAAATGAAACAACCAGGCGGGTCAGTTTTCTGTTGTCATAAACAAATTCAAAACCTGCCATCATGCAGCTAAAGCAGTCTCTGCAATATGACAGAACTTTTACAGAAAGACTTAACAGGCTTTCAAATAACTCTTTTTAAAACATGGGAGAGGTAGGCTTTCATTTTAAACTCATTGAAATCAAAAGTTGTCTTTATCCTGTTTGGAATTTTTCTTTTGTATGGAACTTTTGAGCTTTATATCCAGCAACAAGTTATTTACCCTATTTTTGTATCATTGGAGCATGATGAAGCAAAAAAGGATGCCATGCGAGTAATGCAGGCTGTCCAAAGAGATATCCATCACTTAGATTCTCTCTGCCATGACTGGTCTGCATGGGATGAGACATATACGTTCGTTCAAACTGCTTCCAAAGATTACGTGGAAAGAAATCTGCCGCACAGCAATTTTTCTGTAAACAGTCTGAACCTTATATATATATGTGATATTGAAGGCCGTGTGATATGGGGAGAAATATATGATTACAGGAAGGGAACCCGATTGGATCTTTTGGAATTTCCCGAAAAAAATATTTTGAAATCTCATCCTTTGATAAAATATAAAACCAAAAGTATCCCCCTTGAATCCGTTAAACTTACCGGGATTTTCATGACCAGTAAGGGGCCTATGCTTGTAGCGTCACGGCCTATCTTAAATAACGATAACGAAGGACCTCCAAAGGGTTTTTTGATCATGGGGCGTTTTTTAGATGACAGTATGGTAAAAACTTTTGTGGAACAGATACGTGTTAATTTTACCATTTTTCCCATACAATCCAGGAAAACGCCAGACAGACACAAAGAAACAGCAAACCGTTTAACAGACAGCGCCCCTTTTTTTATCGAAGAAAAAAACGATGAATACATAGCTGTTTATTCAGCTTTTCAAGATGTTGAGGGGAAACCGGCGCTTTTGATGAAAGCAACCATATCACGAAAAATCACGGCAAAGGGAAAAGTTGCGATAGAATATGCCCTTATCTCAATACTGACTGCAGGTATCAGCCTTCTTTTTATAATGCTTTTATTATTGCAAAAATTTGTCGTAGGGCCAATAACTCATCTGAAAAATCAGGTTCTGTCACTTGGAAAAAGCGGTTATTTCTCCATACCTGTCGATTCTGGCAGGAATGAAATTGGAACTCTGGCTAAAGAATTTGATAAAATGCTGAGGAAATTATCCGAATCGAAAAAAAAATTGCTCGATCAGTCCTATTACTCAGGAATGGCTCGCATGTCTGTTGACATAATCCACAATGTCAGAAATTCCTTGATTGAAATAGTAGGAAATGTTGACCGGCTGAAAGCCAGCTTCAACAAACTGCCTGTCACAGAAACCGAGATGGCCGGCAAAGAACTTGAGCAACAGGAGAGTGGAGACAAACAACGCAGGCAGGACATGATCCGGTTTATGATTCTAGCTAACAGACAGTTTGCGGAAACCGCTGTCAGTACCACAGTGGGGCTGAACGATATTGCAAAACAGATCGGCCATATTGAAACTATATTGGATGCCCACAGACATTGGGCTTCCATAGAACACGTATCTGAGCCTGCCATTATTTCAGATATGATTCAGGATGCCATTCAAATGTCAGAGGCTGATTCGGATGATTCAATAAAAATTTGTATTGATAAGAATGTTTCTGCTGATGAAATTGTTATGACCAGACGAATAGAGCTGACCCAGATTCTGGTTCAGATTTTGTCCAATGCAGTGGAATCCATTCAGGCTTTGGCAATCAAAAATGGACAGATCCAGATTAAAGCAGATGTTGAAAAAAATGAAAAAAATATGATTCACATAAGCATTTGCGATAACGGGGGAGGTATAAATCAAAAAGATATGAGCAGAATTTTCGAACGAGGATATTCCACAAAAAAAGAAATTCATCTATCAAGTATCGGGCTGCACTGGTGTGCCAATACGATAGCCCTTATGGATGGCAGGATATATGCCAGTAACGACGGTTTATCCAGGGGCGTTTGTTTTCATATTGTACTGCCCAAGCAACTTTCCGCTGATTATTCAAAACAGGTATAGAGGCTTTGTAATGAACGAAATTGTGCCGGATCAGGTACGGATTCTTGCAGCGGATGACGAGCCGTTTATTCTTGATCTATACAACGATGTTCTGTATCCAGAAGAAGATCAGGATCAGCTATCATTAGAAATGGATGCTCTGAAAGGCAGACTTTTTGGAACAGCACCTGCTTTAAATGAACCAAACATGCGATTCGAAGTCGTGTCATGCAGACAGGGAAACGAAGCCGTTGCTGCTGTCAAAGATTCATTGCGGGAGCTGCGTCCTTTTTCCGTTGCATTTCTTGATGTAAATATGCCCCCCGGCCCTGATGGTATCCTGACAGCCGAAAGAATCCGCAAGCTTGATTCTCATATAGAAATCGTGATTGTAACAGGTTATTCGGATATTAATCCGGTGCAGATCGCCAGGCGGATACCTCCTGTTCATAAACTGCTCTATATTCAAAAGCCCTTTCATCCACAGGAAATTTTTCAGTTTGCATCATCTCTGAGTTCCAAATGGCTCAACGAACGCCGGATTTTTGAGATACAGGAAAATCTTGAGCAAAAAGTCAGCCAGAGAACCTCCGAACTGGCAGAATTAAATGAAAAACTTAATAAAGATATTGAAGAGCGGTGTCTGGTGGAAGCCCAACTCCAGGAAATGAACCAGACTCTGGCATCTTTGATTCAAGCTTCTCCGATTCCTATTATTGCTATGGATATGGATGGGAAAATTATGATATGGAACCAGGCTGCTGAAAAAACTTTCGGTTGGACGGAAGAAGATGTGCTTGGAAGGGAAAATCCCATAATTCCAAAGGCTAATCAAAAAGAGTTCAGACAACTGCATGAAAAAGCCCTCAGAGGAGAACAACTGCCTTATACCGAACTCATCAGAAAGAAAAAAGATGGAAGCATGATAGAGGTGAGTCTGTCCAGATCCCTTATTCGGGATGCAGATGGAAATCTCACAGGAATTTTTGCGCTGGTTTCAGACATTACAGAGCGCAAAAAAACAGAAAAGATACTCAGGAATCTTGCCGAAGAACTTGAAGAACGAGTTACCCAGCGTACATGGCAGCTCAAAGAGGCTAACCAGAGCCTGAAAGTTGCAATGGAAAATGCCCGACACCTGGCCAGCAAAGCAGAGGCGGCAAGTATTGCCAAAGGAGAATTTCTTGCCAACATGAGCCATGAGATCAGGACTCCCATGAACGGAATTATCGGAGCCTGTGAACTGGCCATTGATACAAGTCCTGAAGAAGGACAGGAGGAATATCTCAATATTGTCCTTATGTCTGCAAAATCTCTGTTAGGACTTATAAACGATATTCTCGATTTTTCAAAGATAGAAGCAGGCAGGCTCCATTTCGATTACATTCCTTTTTCTTTAACCGAAATTGTTGATGATATTTATGATATTTTCTTTGAAAAAATCTCTGAAAAAAATCTCGATTTTATAGTGGATATAGATCCGAATGTTCCCCAAAAGATCATCGGAGATCCTCTTCGTCTGCGCCAGGTATTGATCAATCTCATAGCAAATGCCTTCAAATTTACCCAGCAGGGTGAAATCCGCGTTTCTATTAAAAATCTACCCGAAAATTTTGATATTAAGGATTGTGATCTTGAAAAACTTGAATATTTTAATCCTGAAAAACTTGAATTTGAAAAACTGAATCAAACCAAACCAGATAAGATTGAACTCTTGTTTTCTGTCAAGGATACAGGGATAGGTATACATCCTGATATTTGCGCCAAGCTTTTCGATGCTTTTATTCAGGCAGACGGTTCTACGACCCGCAAGTACGGAGGAACAGGTCTAGGGCTTGCCATATGCAAACGAATAGTTAACATGATGGACGGCAGTATATGGATCGAAAGTGACCACAAAAAGGGAGCTGCTTTTTTCTTCACAGCATCTTTTTCCCAGGTTTCTGAAGAAGATAATCATATCCTGCAAGATATAAAAGTCATGCTCGCTGATAGCAATTCATCTTCAAGATCCATTTTGATGCGGTTTCTGGTATCTTTTGGATGCAGGACATTTTGCGTAAAAACAGGGTATGAAGCTGTTTCGATATATGATAACGCCCTCAAAGATCAGGAGAACTTCGACCTGCTGATCATAGATTATGATCTGCTTGATAATGGAGGTATCCAGGTTTTAAAAAAGATCAAGGCATACAGTATCGAAACTCCACCCATTCTTATGATTGGTAGCCAGAATCATGGCTCGGACGAGTTTAACAGAACTGAAGAAATCGGTGTTGAAAGATTTTTAAAAAAACCGGTCAGACAGTCGATTCTTCTGGATGCCATGCTGAAAATTTTCGGGCAGGAATCCACAAAACTGAAAAAAGTCGAAAAAGATTCAGATTTTCATGAAATTTTTTCAGATGTTCATGTCCTGCTGGTCGAAGACAATTCTACAAATCAACGTGTTGCAACGGCAATTCTTAATCGGGCAGGCATAAATAATGTCGAGAACAGAGTAAACGGACAGGAGGCCGTGGAGGCTGTAAAAAATGAAAAATTTGATATTGTGCTGATGGATATACAGATGCCGGTGCTTGATGGACTTGAAGCCACCAGAATCATCCGCAAAAAACTCGGAATAAAAGATTTACCAATTATAGCCATGACCGCTCATGTCATGTCTGGAGATAAAGACAGATGTATCGAAGCCGGGATGAACGGATATGTGGCAAAACCTATCAACAGGCAGGAATTGTTTACAGCAATTTTAAACAATCTGCCGCAAAAACCATATAATATCGAAATCAGCCAGATACCAACAGATGAGCCTGTATCCGGTGATAATGTATCCGGCGATAACGTATCAGATCGTCTGTGTGCCATCGAATTTTCCGGATTCGATATTCAGGCAGGAATAAAACGTATCGGAGGTGAAGGTGATCTTTTTTTAAAAATTGTCAAAGGTTTTTACGATGAAAATAAAAACTTTTCTTTTTCATTCAAAGATTTGATTGAAAAAGAAAAATACGATGATGCCAGAATAATGGCTCATTCCATAAAAGGTGCTGCTGGAAATATTTCAGCCAAAGACCTGGAAAATGCAGCAAGAGTTCTGGAAAATGCCTGCGTCAAAAAAGATCAGGAAGTAATGGCAGTTAATCTGGAAAAAACGGAAGAAGCTCTTTTGACAATAAAGTCCTTTCTTGAAGCCAACGAGGCAGAAGAATCTGATACCGCTGAAAATTTTTCAGATATTTTGGATCAGACCAGCCTTGTAGATCTTCTGGATTCTCTCGAAGCGAGCCTTTTGGAAATGGCCCCGGTTGAAGCGGAAGCCTGTTTTACAGAAATCAAAGCCTTGATTTCTGCAAGTCAGGAACCACAAGATAAAGACCAGGCAGAACGATTTGACAATCTGGGTGATTTTATCGGACAATTCGATTTTGATGAGGCATTGAAAATATTGAAACAGATTAAAGAATTTGAAAAATGTTAAAGCATTTTATCGAACGAATAACGGTCTATGGCCGTATGATCAAGTTCAGTCATACGCTGTTCGCACTGCCATTTGCTCTTTCAGCGGCAGTGCTTGCCAACCGGGTCAGCCCAGTGACACTTAAAAGTATTTTCTGGATTCTGCTGGCTATGGCAGGCGCAAGATCCGCTGCAATGGGATTCAATCGAATTGTGGATTTAAGATTCGATTCAAAAAATCCCCGTACTGCTCAAAGGGAAATTCCGGCGGGAAAACTTTCCGTATCGGCCGCAGCTGGTTTTGTAATTCTTTTTTCAATTCTTTTTATTTTTGCAGCAGCAATGTTGTCGAAACTATGCTTTTACCTTTCATTTCCAGTACTCGCTATTCTTTTGTCCTATTCCTATACAAAGCGGTTTACCTGGTTTGCCCATATCTATCTCGGATTTGCCATATCCTTAGCTCCTCTCGGAACCTGGATTGCGCTTGCCGGGAACTTTCACTGGCCAATTCTCTATTTTTCTCTGGCACTGATGACTTATATAGCAGGATTCGATATTCTCTTTTCCTGCCAGGATATGCAGTTCGATAAAGAAGAAGGGCTGTTTTCCATGCCTGTCAGGTTCGGTATCAGGCGGTCTCTTCTGATTTCATCTGTCCTGCATATTTTTTCGATCTTTTTTCTTATCATGATTTCTCAATCATTTAAAATGAACTATGCTTATAACCTGGCAGTGATTATTATAGCCGGTCTATATTATGCTGAACATAAAATGGTCAAACCAGATGATTTGAGCAGGGTTCCTGTCGCATTTTTTCATATGAACAGCGCTATCTCCATTATCCTTTTTGGCGGAGTGGCAGCAGATGAAATTTTAAGGCGATTACCCCTTATTTCATGCTGATTCTCTTATTTGATAAAATCCTTCGTCTCAGAATAAAAATCGAAACCACGATTATGCCGCACAAAAAAAGAACAAAACCCAGGCTGGTATAAAAGCTTTTTTTAATATAAGAAACAGATAATTCTGGATTGCCGCCAAGCTTCATAAAATGAAATCGCCTGCCTTTTTCCGGAATCTTGATATCCATAGACCTCATACCCTTTATCAGCATACTCTGAACAAGAGGCTGCGCCGGCTTGTGTTTCAAGATTGACTGCTGGACAGGGGCTGGTTTTTGAGGCATGCTTGGTTTTTGCGGCCTGGCTGGTTTTTCGGCCTCGGATCGATTTGCCTCATATCCAAGGCCGGCATCAACCTGATTTGTTACTGCTGCAGATGGTTCTTCCATTTCTTCCATAGGCTCGTACAGACCATCTTCATGTATATCAACAGCTTGCGTTTTTTCGTTGTCCCATCCATAGGCATCTTCTTTTGCTATCTGTCTTCTGCCAGCCGGTTTCAGATCGACTATTCTCTTTTGAGCCATTTGAATCTTTTGAACCTCAGATTTACGACGTTTCAAAGATTTTTTCTTCCTTCCCTTTATTTTGGCAGGCTTTCTTATGGATTCTTTTGATTTCAAGTCCTGCTGCACTTTCATCAAATTGGAGATGGAAACCCCCACATCTTTCTGATCTGCAAAGGACTGTGTCTGAATCTGCCACCCTTTGACCTGCGCTCTTTGCTCTGTTTTTATTTTGCCAGATTTGCTTTTCGGAAGCTTTGGTTCTGCATGCATCCTGCCATCAACAGGCAGTGCCTGATTTTTCCTTATCAATTCCTTGGCCTGGAATATGATTGAACTGGAATTTCTACCTGCTCCATAATCGTAATCATATCGGCGATAGTTCTGTGCCTGCATTTCCTGATTCTTGAATTCCGCAAGAACCCGCTGACGGTTGTCAAGAGCGTTTTTATTCAAACCACCGGTAGAAGTGGATGCTATCTGGGTCCAGTATGTGAATTCGTTGGCCAGTTCGAGAGCTTTATCAGCTTCTATAAGAGACCATGAAGTATCGTTCATGTTATGCTCAAATTTATGATATGTATAAACTTCGGGAAGAAAAAGTGTCCAGGTGCTTTTTCCGACAGCGATATTTGGAATTTTAATCATGGGAGGTGAAAGATTTCCCATTGTTTTCATCGTAGAAGGCAGGGGGAGTACAAAGAGAATCCGGACATGAAAATCTCTTTCGCCGGTTTCGTTTTTAACAAGGGGTATCAAAATCGATTTCAAACCTTTTCTATCGGTTTTGCCTTCTACCGGTCTGACTGGCTGACCAGCTACCATGACACTCCAGATTTCAGATCCTTTGGGAAAATCAACTGGTAAAAACTGAAGACTGCGATTTTTGATCTTGAGCTTTACTTCATTGAGAGCAAAGCCGTCGGAAACAATCAAAGATTCAATGTCCTGGCGAAGGATTCGAATTGGAACGGTTTTTTCTGTTTCAAGGCGTTCGAGTCTAACTCCAAACCTGTGTTCATCTGCTTTTCCTGATCTGAATGCCCACAAGATATTCTCCGGCCTGGCTCCTTCAGGCAAAGCTGGAATACGTTCTTTCCCAATTTCATAAAGCCGGCCTTCAATCAGAGGCTTCAAAGGGCTGGATGTATCTGTTTCAACTGCGATAAATTCCATTGTGTTGGCAGCCTCTGGAAAACTTATATCAGGAAGAAAAAAATCATCACTGTCAGTCAGATAATGTGAATATGACAATTCCAGCATACAAGATTGCCTTATCTTTGGAGCAAATCGGACAGTAATTTCAACGTTACCAATTTTATCCTCCTGCTTGAAAATAGCGCTGATATTATCTCCTTTTATATTGACTCTGTCTTTTAAAAATACAGGTATCCGGATAAGAAACCGATCTGATGGAGCATGTCTGATATCGAGTATGCACAATGTCCGCACATCAATCCGGTTATCCATAGCCTTGATGAAATTAACTTTCACCACATCAACTACTGGATCACTTTTTTCGACATCAAACAAAGCTTTGAAATGAGCTGTCTTTGAATCATAGTCGTATCGTACATTTTTTTCGGTCGTCGAATCCGCCTGATTCCGATTTGATCCTGGAACAGCAGCAGCAGTAATTCCTTCGATTTTTTTTTGTCTTATTTTATATCCTTCGGGAAAAAATACAGATACGACACTGCCCGCAAGTTTATCAAGTTCATCTATTGTTACAGCCTCGATTGAAACTTTGTTCAAATCGGACAAAGGCTTTTCAAACACTCCGTAAACCTTTATTTTTCCTTTGACTGAATGCCTGAAAAAAATATGGGCAAATTTCTCTTTTTTCGGACTCTGTTTTTGATCTATTACAGGATCTGAGATATCCTTTGCTCTGATTTCAGATACCATATACCCTTCCGGCATTTTAAAACTAATAGAATCGATTGCGCCGCTCCTGACATCAATATCTGCTGCGAGTTTCAGGTAAATTCGATTTTCAAACACATGATATCCGTAGGATATTTTGCCTGTCGCGAATTTTTCAACCGCCTGATACAAAATTTCAGCATGTATATCAGAGCTTATGAAATCAAAACGTTTTTTCATCTGCCACGACCCTCTAATTCGAGATTTTTTGTTTCCCGTATTCCCATCCTTAAACGAAGGTTTGAGATTCTTTATGTCATTTACCAGAACCTTGAACTGTCTGTTTCCGTAAATTTCCAATGTTCCATGAATCCGATGCACAGGAAAAGGTTTTAAAAATAATACGTCCACAGATTTTTTCGGGGTAATGAATTGTTTTCCTTTTATTTCAAGATTGATATTCTGAGATTTTACATCCTGTTTGAAAATTACAAAAAGAATAAATTGTCCATTTATCCTGTCTATTTTCCATTCTCTCACGCTTTCCGAAACAAGGTCTTCGACAATTAGTTCCGGAGGCATGGTAAAGGAAATGGAGCCAGGAATTCCTTTTTCAGTCCTGATCACACAATTTTGATTGAAATTCAAATGATCTTCTTCCATGAACATACGAACACGGCATTCGATGAAATTAAGGGGAGCTTGTTTTATATCAGAGACCCGTCTTGGAAACCAGGACATGGAAAACCTGTTTTGTCCGGCCCCGGAAAAATTTATTTCATGGCCTGTCATATTCTTTTTTATTTCATAACCTGATCCAGGATGTGCGATATCGGTTATCACATCTTTTGCACTCAGGTTTATGACAAATTCAGAACAGAGAATTTTTGGAAAAATAAAATCTATTTTCTGTCTGCCCTGCAATGAAACGATCCTGGTTTCGTAAGTAATGGTTATCATATGCCTGCCTTTGCCAAATACAGGAATTTCATATGTATCTAAACGGTTTATTACCGGAACTTTTCGGCTGTCGAGCTTTATTTCATCCACATATATATTTTTAAAGGGAAGCTGAACCATGACCCAGTTTTCCCGGTTTATATCAAGATCAATCCGGGTCATGAACCTTGCCTGATCGTTTTCAATCTGCCCTGTTGTCTCCATACAGGCGATATCAAAAGGATTGTCGAACACCACTTCCTTTTGAGGAAGATGATCCGGCGGATCAGCAATAAATTTCAGATTAAAATAATCCTGAGTGGGGATATATACCGGATCATTTTTGCCGTCTCCAGGTTCATCAGGCAAAAATTCGTCTGCATGCTCAAAAGACGGCTCGTAAGGAATATAAATTTTAGTTTCGGGAAAGACCTCCGGTTTTTTTGCATCCGCGTTTTCTACAAAACAAAGAGGGTTAATTATAATGACAAAACAGATGATAGCAGCCGATTTTGCCAGGTTATGCTGCTGCCCAGCATCTTTTTCATGCCTGAAAAAAATTGAGGCAACCCACCAGAAAAAAGCTCCCTGAACAGCGCCGTTAAATACAAAAATAAGATGCTTTGTGCCTGCATATGACAAGAGAGTAAATATGATCGTTATAAAAATCATATACTTGAAGGGATGCAGTACTCCTTTTTTTCTAAGAAACCAACCAATAGTAAAAAACAGGATAAGCATAAAAAAGCGAACAGACTGCTTAAAACCATCGGGAATGAATCTGATATTTATATCCGCATTGCCCCAGTTTTTTTTAAATGTAACCAATGTGCCTGATCCTGCAAAGTCGAAGCTAAGAGATGAAAGTCCTTTGATTTTAACATAAGATGCTTCAGATTTTTTTTGTTTTAGATATGCCCCTTTATCAGAATCACGCATGGCATCCTTGCTTTCTCCCATTCCTGATATCCTGTCAACCGGCATTCCGGGAGCATTAACATCACTGCCTATGCGGGACGACTCTAATTGCAGCATTTGATCCCTTTCTCTTGACATCATTGCCGTTTTTTCTTTAACAGAAGGAGGCAGTTTATGTGCGCTGTATTTCATACAGCTAATTCCACTAAAAAATGTCTTTATGCAGTCAAAAAAGACAGCATTCTCTGTTGGCCGCTCCAAATCTGGAAAATTGCCTCTGGCTGTAAACAGCGACCATGTATCTGGATAATTTATTTCAACCTCGGACTCAAGGCAGGGAATTTTCATGGTGATACTTTGAAAACTGTTCAAACTCCACGAGCTTTGATTACGGGTATTTTCAATAATTCCAAAAAGCCTCAGATTGAAAACATCTTCCCCGTTTTGCAAAGGCAGAGGAATCAAAAGATTGCCTGAATTTTTGCCCAAATTTTTGTCTGCCAGCATTTTTCTGTTCAACCTCAATTTTCTACGAGGCTTTATCCCCTTGTTATTAATTTCTGCTCCCCACAGGGTATATCCAACAGGTAATGTCATATTGAGAAATTGCAGCCCGGAATTTTTAATCAGGTATCTGTATTCAAAAAACATGTCCGAATCTTTTCCAATGACAATCCGAATCTTTTCCTGTTGTGCGATAGCAGAAAGCACGGGCATTTCTTTTTGAGCAGAGACTTTTATCCGACAGGTAAAAGAGCGTACAAAATATCTCAAGGATTTGATGACGCGCCTTGATGGTTCGTATGGAGGCCATTTCGGACATTCGTGGGACTCAATTTCGTTCAGTCCTTCTTTTTCTACCCGAATGTCAGTATTTGGCCCGGCTTCGATAACAATGTACCCGTTATCACTTCCAACATTCAGCGGAACCGGCAGGGGAAGATCTGAAAAATTGCTGAATGCCGCAGCCTTTTTTTGATAATTGACATGAAGAACATATTCACCCGCAAATTCCTTTTGTAATATTACATGCCATATCTCAAATGTATCATCCGAATATTTTTTTGCTGAATCCATCTCTTTCAAGCGACTTTTTGAAATATTTGTAATTCTATTTTTTTCCTTTATATCAGCGCCTTTTATATCTATCTTGCTTCCTTTCCACTTTGAAACAGCAATATAAAAATCCTTTACTCCAGGTTTTGAGATATTATATCGGACAAAAGCGTTTGCCTGTATTATATCTTCATCTATGCTGACATAAATAACGCTTTGAGAACCAACATGAGCCTTTTTCTCGACCACACGGGCTACTCCCGACACATTCGCTGCTGCTGAAAAATCATAAATAAATTTTTCAAGTCTGTCTTCATCAACAGGTGTTGAAATCCTGGCATCGCAGGCGTTAGTGTTGGAAGGGGTAAGACCTTTGACACTGACATCTTCGATTTCAAGTTTTTCATCCAGTAATATTGAAAATGTTCCTTTAATTTTATCAGCATCTGAAAACATTATGACAGGAATATCGACTTTTTGAAATCTTGATGCCTCAGAATCAAAATTACGGATCATTTCAGATTGAAATATAAACCGGATTGAGTCTTTCATTCCTGCATACTTACCGGTTTCAACTATAAGAGATTTGCCTGCTGCGTCTTTTTCATGAGAAATAATGATCTTTTTTCCGTTTATTACAGCCTCCGCTTTTTTTACAAAGTATCCAGACGGCCAGGAAAAAACGAATCGGGAAACCGGTTTTAAAAATCCAGACAATGTCAGTTGAGCATCAAGCGTAAGTTTCGATTTGGATATTTTAAAACTCTGTTGTACTGCAACAAAAATAGAAGATTTTGGTTTTGAAATCGAAAAATCGATTTTCGCAGGCAGATGAAACAGTTGATACCGCCTGAATAATGTATACTTGTCAGCCGGAAAATCAGGGTCATTTGCGCCTGTGGTATAAGAGTCGGAAAATATACGACAATTGGCATGATTTTCGATTTTCATCCGTATATGGTCTGCATAATAGATTGCAAGTTCACCCCTTCGTTTGAAAAGATCCTCAATTTTTATATCTTTATAAGAAGCTCTGACATCGGCGGCCGTACCTGATTTTGTGTTCGAGTTCATATACTGATATGCTTTGATTTTCATCCGCGTACTTCTGGTTACAGGCGTATAAAAATCGACACGCACAGTATTTTCAAAACGTTTCCACCCGGATATGGCAGGCCCTGAAAGATCAAGGATATGAAGCATTGATGGAATTTCAAGATTAAGATGGGCAAGGGCTGCACCCTTTACGTCGATCTTGTAATCCAAACGGGCATTGATAATATCATCGGAAACATATAATCTGTGCTGTTCCATCGAAGATATGTATTGACCAGTATCTTCACGCAAAGCTTTTTGATCGATCAGCACAGAAATTTGCGATTGCTGCCCGATAAAACCTGCAATCTTATATCTGTTTTTGTTTATGATCTGGCCCGGTTTCATATGATCGGATGTCGTATGACCGAATTTAATATGACCGAATTTAATATGGCTGGATAAAACCGAAATTGGGGTTTTTGCCATCATGGGAAGCCCGGAAAAACGGATATCAGCCATATCTGTTGACACGATTTCTATTTCACCCATAACAGGCTCTGGAATCTCAAATTCTACCACAGCCTTTTTGGCATGAAATCGAACATCCACATCAAATTCAACAGAGAGTTCATGAACACCGGGTTCTGAAATCAAGATAATCGGAATCCCATTTTTGTCTTCAAGATGAACAGGATTTTTATTAAGACTAATTGTCCGAAGCTTTACCTTTTTGAACGACAAGGGCATTTTAACTGGTTCTTCTCGATTATTTACAATGATAAAACTGGCCGAAAATCTAATCAAATTTTTCCTGTACTTACCTTTTATAATAGCCTGTGTTATAAACGGCATTTGAGAAGGCATCATATTATTTTTTTCGCCTTTTTTACTGAAAAAGGCTTTTTTTGCACGTTCGTAAAGATCACGATATTCACTATAAGGGATAAAAATGCCTTCGGCTTGTTTGTCCGTCACCGCCTTCATGTCAGAAACAGGAATTCTTATGATATGTTCTTTAAGGGTATTATCCTGTCTGGTCTGTTTTGCATCAGAATCTTTTGCCTGAAATACAATGGCTGAAACAACAACAAAGACAGCAAAGATAAAAAAACAGGCTTTCAGGGATTTCCAGATAGATAATGTATCCGCATTCTCGTTTCCATGCGGAACGCAGGAATTTTTCACAGGCGTTCTGTATTTATCGCAGCGGGACGAAAATCGTCCGCTCTGCATTCCTGCACGGAGCGTGGGAACGAGGATTTTCATATAACTGGGTATACTCATTTGTCTTCACCCTTGTCCGGCTTTTCTTCCTGTTTACGAGAATCTTTTGTATCTGTTTTTTCTTCGCCCGGTGTAGATTCGCCTGGTGTAGATTCGCCTGGTGTAGATTTATATGGTTTTGGCCTGGCTGATACTATGAGTGTTGATTCCTTCCGAGGTTTTTCATCTATAGTTGATGCAAATATTCGCTTGAAAGGCCATTTAAATCTGAGTACCTGATGTGTATGGCGGACAAAATAAAAAGCTGCCGATAAAAATGCAGCCCATATGATCCACCATATGATCAATTTAAAACCCTGCGGCACAAATATTTTTACAAAAAAAGCAACCGCAATCAGAATGGCAAAAAAGACTGTGTTTTTCACGGTTATTTTTGTTGGAAGGTATATAAACAATGCTGTAAAAACAGCGAAAAATACAACGCCTATTTTGAATAACAAGCTTCTTTTCACGTATAGAATATTAAGCCATGCATCTTTGTCGAGCTTGGAAAAATAATATAATCTGCCTTCTCTTACAAGCTCCACATCCAACCCAGCAAGTCCTGCTTCGTCATTTTGAGCCGGAATTTTATTATAATTGGTCTGCACCGATTTTCGGGCATAGACATTACTCGACATGATACCGGTATTTATATCATCAAAGAGGGTAAACCATGCTCTGTCAGAATGGACACTTCCGTCCATATGAAGATATGAAAATCCTCGAGGCAGATATAGCCGCCAGGATATTTTAAGTATGGGAATATCCTTTATTTCAGCAGCCTCGACTCGGAAAAGACCTGCTTTGCCCAGATCTTTTTTAAGCTCGGACTCGTAAATCATCCTGACTGTGAATTCTTTTCCCGGCTTGATATTTTTTGGAAACATCAATATTTTTGTAAATTTGTCCGATCCTTTGGAAATACTCGCTTTTTTCCCGGAGATGAATACGGCATATGTTCTTGTATGATTTTCCGGCATTTTTATTTCCACACTCTGCCGGTTGGAATGTTTTATCCTGAAAATAGATTCTGTCTTTGCAATTCCTTCTTTAGATGCCACGATATCAAAGTGTGCATGTGTCACAACGCCATTTAACACTTTTTCATAATCATGGCGTGTCGCTCTGAATTTGATGGAATAAGGATGGCTCAAATACTTGAAAGCAAGTGCGCTCGACACCCGCTTCATAGCAGCAGGCAATTCTTTTGTATCGACAGGTTTTAAATTTAAGAGCTGTTCCGGTTCCACCTGAAGATTTGGACTTTTTGATATTGAGATATGGCCGGACTCGTAAAATACATCCAGAACTCTGATCATCGGCATATCCAGTTCCCTGGTCTGTGTCGCCTGTATCTCATCAAAACGTTTTTCCATTTTTATGGAAAAGGAATAATTGTCCATTACAGGAGAATGAAGATCAATCTCCCATATTCCGATATCTTTTTTACCCGAATCCTTTTTTTCTATATTAAATCGTTTTTCCTTGATATTTTTACCGAAAATCCGTGCATCTTTTCCAAGGTCTGCCGGAACCTCGATTTTCAAGGTTCGTATTGGAGCAAACAAAATATTGTATCTTATAATATCAGTGGTCGTAATCCCGGTTTCCTCAATTATGACACCCCGCTCAACTGCTGCTGTGACACGGGTTTTCCTTTTTTCAATATCGAGTGTGGCTCCATATTCGTTTCCCGTAAACCTGTATCCTGCCACAAGTTCGCTTAATCTGCTTTCCGGCGAAAACCCCGCATTTTGCAATGATCGAGGATTGACAGGAACAAGACCTTTTGTATCACGGGTGGACATTTTCAGGTTTTTGCGTAAAGACAGGGCAATTATTCCTTCTTCTCTTTGAATATTCATACAGGAAATCTGGGGTAGCTGAAAAGACAGATCATCGGATGACCTGGGTTTTTCCATATGCACAGGAAGGGCAAACTTGCCAAACGCCCTTGCTTTTAAAACCACATGCATGACACGTTTACCCTCAGTTTTTGAAATCGAATAGCTTTCCACCGTTTTTTGATTGCCCACATCGGAAACCGAAAAAGTTTCAGGTATGATCAGATCAAGAAAAAACACTCCTGCGCCTTTGATATTATACAGAATTTCGCTGTTGACAGCAATGATATGTTCTCCTATATGGACACGAGTTTTGATATATGCCCTGATCTCGGGCTTGATTTCAGATATCGAAAATTTAAGTTCAAAAGGATGTCTGAAATATTGAAAGGCAAACAATTGATTATCGTCCGAATCAACCTGAGTGACTTTTGACGTTCCTTCCATCTTGACCTTCAAAGACGGAGCGGCATTGACTGCAATGATGCCTTCTTCCCGTTTTGCATCAGGAATTTTAATGGCGGGATAGGCAAACTTCTTTTGGGCCGGATCTCGATATAATTCCGTTTTAAGGCTCAGTTTATAATTGCCTTCGATTTTTTTAAACAGAGTAACAAGAAGCATTCCGTTATCATCTGTATCCCATTGTCGTATATTTTCCCCTTTGACATTTACAATGCTCAAACCCTCTGGCAGTTGAACATTGAAATTGCCTGTTTTTGCCTGGATTACAGAAAACTGGATGTCAGTATCAATGGAATATACTGACTCCTCAATTTTGAGCATGGATGAAGTCTTTGCAAAAATAAGGGCTTGAGCGGTTTTTTTCTCAGATTTTGCCAACCAGCTAACTTGTACTTTGCCCTGGGGCGGTAAAAACGCGGATATAAGAGAATGATCCTCGGAAGATCCTGTTTTTTCAGAAAGCATAGGCTCGATTCGCACATCAAGGTCTTTGTCCGAAAATCTAAGATCCATTTTGATAAGAGGTGCTGACGGAAGTTTAAATGATGAAATAAATTTATCAGGAAGAGATTCGATTTTTACAGCAAAATCGATATTTACAAGGTATTCCCCTTTTTCCGGAATAATGAGTTCAAGCCCTTTCTTGACAGGATTAAGCAATGGAGGTTTACCGTCTATAGTGATCTTTCGAATTGCGATATCGGTAAAATCAAGAAGAAGTTTTGCCCATTCTTCTTTGATAGCCGATATTTTCAATTGCCCCTGAAACCGAATCACATCTTTTTCCACTGTTCCAGTATATTGGGAATGAATGATGGCTGCATCAACAGGCGGAGGAGGGATCTTTTTTTCAGGCTTTTTCCTCGTGGCTTTTTCCCATAATTTCAAGAAATCGGAATACGGAATGAATACTCCTTTTTCCTGATTGTCCAGTACTGTTTCAAGTTTATCATAGGGGATATAAACTTTTTGTTCCGTCAGAGTCTCAGGAATTTGCATTTGATCAGATTGGGCAAAAACAGTCTGAGAGATCAAAATGAAGATAAGGGCAATTGACAGGATAGGGGCGGCAATAGAAGTGAAAAATCTGGTTTTCATGCTTGTCACATCCTTATGGTGGAGAGTTAATCATCAAATGCATCGCATGGATTTTGTTATATACGATTATGGGGTGATTTTCAAGCTTTGGGTTGTATTTACTGGATGTTTTTAATTGTGAAATAATGGTGGGATTGACACATTGATGGAAATACGATAATCTGGATTCATAATGTGCAGAGAAAAAAAGGCGAAAGCTATACTTGCAAACACTGTCAACTGTGAATTATTAGGATAACAAAACCGTATGGAAAAAAAATCAAGTGAAATCAGGAGGCATAGACGGAATCTTTAAATGAAGAAATTTTCTGCAAGGCCGGAGGCTACTGGGCTTTTTACAAGGATCACTGGAAACTGGAAAAACATGAACTCCAGATGTTTATAGTAAGTGCAAAGACACCATCGAAGAATACTTTGAATTCATTTGGATATTCCAGCGGACATGAGAAAGGTATTTTTAAAAGCGAATATCCGGTATTGAACCTTATCACCATCATTTCATTGAATGATTTGTCAGATAATACATACAACGCGTTTTCCAAAATTTTTGCCAGCAAGAAAAAAGAAAAACTGATTGCATTTGGTATCTTGAAGCAAACCGGAATTGCTCGATTGCCAGAAAATGTTCAGAAGTTTCTGCTCAAAGTGGCAAATTTTTTATTTTCTAAAGGAGGTGATCCAGACATGGAATTTACACAGGAAGAAAAAAAATTCATGGCAAAGATGCTGGATGAATTTATCATTCCAAATACGCCGGTAGAAAAAATGTTGTCCAGATACAGTCCGAAAGAACGAATGGCCGGACTCAAAATAAAAGAGATCGAAGAGTGTCTGCGCGAACTCAAAGCAAAGGACAATCGTTATCAATAACCTTTTACATTTTGAATTCCGTAGGCTGAGTTGAGGAATGATATTCAACAATTCAATAGTCCATCTGCAATATGAGGGCAGACCGTTGATGTTGGGTTTTGCGAAATGAAAAGCGGCGGAAAAGGATCTCATAAAAAATATGTACATCCGCTATTCCCGGGCGCTGTAACTCTAAGTGGGAAACCTGGTGAGGATTCAAAATCTTATCAAGAGAAGCAAGTACGGTAAGCAATCAAAGAGGTGATGAAATGAAGTCAGGCGATCAGTATCATAAATGGGTTGAATGGAGTGATGAAGACCATGTGTACCTTGGCAAATGCCCGGATCTCATTACTGGAATTCACGGGGATGATCCAGTTCAAGTTTACAATGATTTGTGTGAGGTGGTTGAGGATGTCATTCGTCATTTTGAATCAGAGAACAGGCCATTACCCGCCCCGCGAGTTCGACCCATGTTAGATGTGGCGTGAAACAGAATTTTTTCCACAATTATTGGAACCAACAAAAAGATTGATTCTGCCTGAATTATTCAGTCCCATAGTTGGATTGAGGAAAGAAGCCCGACAATGTAATGAGTCCATCCGTAACATGAAGGCAGATCGTTGATGTTGGCTATTCGTTATGAGGATAATAAAACCATATGGAAAAAAAATCAAGTGAAATCAGGTGGCATAGATGGTTTGGAAGTTGGTTCAAAGAGACTTTGTCTCCTCTTGGGATAGAAGTTCATACCGAATTTCCTATAATGACAGATCCGCCTGAATCCGATATAGTCATAATCAGAAAGCCCTATGAACAATGGACACAGGAGCAATTGAGATTTCTATCGGACGGCGTAAGACAAAGCGATGCAGATCATATTCTGATTGAATTCAAATATACGGAATCCTTGAATGAAGAAATTTTCTGCAAAGCCGTAGGTTACTGGGCTTTTTACAAGGATCATTGGAAGCTGGAAAAACATGAACTCCAGATGTTTCTGGTAAGCGCAAAGACACCATCGAAGAATACTTTGAATTCATTTGGATATTCCAGCGGACATCAGAAAGGTATTTTTAAAAGTGAATATCCGGTATTGAACCTTATCACCGTCATTTCATTGAATGATTTGGCAGACAATACGTACAATGCATTTTCCAAAATTTTTGCCAGCAAGAAAAAGGAAAAACTGATGGCATTTGATATCCTGAAGCAAACCGGGATTGCTCGATTGCCAGAAAATCTTCAGAAATTTCTGTTCAAAGTGGCAAATTTTTTGTTTTCTAAAGGAGGTGATCCAGACATGGAATTTACAAAGGAAGAAAAGACATTCATGGCAAAAATGCTGGATGAATTTATCATTCCAAATACGCCGGTAGAAAAAATGTTGTCCAGATACAGCCCGAAAGAGCGGATGGATGGGCTTACCATGAAAGAACGAATGGCCGGGCTTACCATGAAAGAACGAATGGCCGGACTCAAGATAGAAGAAATCGAAGAGTGTCTGCGCGAACTCAAAGCAAAGGACAATCGATATCAATAACCTTTTGCATTTTGAGTTCCGTAGGCTGGGTTGAGGAACGAAACCCAACAATTCAATATGTCCATCCGCAATATGATGGCAGATCGTTTATGTTGGGTTTCGCTATCGCTCAACCCAACCTACGCGCTGAATCACATATGATTGAATTGTTTCATGTGAAACATTTTTCCATTGTTTGTTTTGTGCGTTTCAATGTTTCACATGAAACAATTTATCGTATTTTACAGGTCTCTGCATGCATGAAAAATAATTAATCGTTTCTGAAAAGGCAGTTTGACAAAATTTATGCCAGCCCCACTCTTGATTATCTGTGGTTGAACCGTCGATATCCTTTTATAAATTGCAGTATATACTTGATTTGAAATAACTGTTCGTTTATTGTTATATACAGAGAAAAACGAAATATTCTGACAAATGAAGGAGGTGAGAATATGCCTTTTGTTGAGTATAAAGGAACAAACAGCACAAATATCAATCCACAATCTCTAAGCAATGTCCAAATGGAATTGATAAAACTATATTCTACGAATTTGGAAATGGATGAATTAATAGAATTGAAAAAAATTTTAGCTGATTATTATGCTGAAAAAGCCATTAATGAAGCTGATAAAATCTGAGAGCAAAAGGGAATGTCAAGAGATACAATGGAAGATTGGCTGAATGGAAACTAATCAAAAGTTTGTAATTGATACAAATGTGTTATTGGTTGCGATCTCCAGTAAATCTAAGTATCATTGGATCTTTCAGAAATTAATTCATCAGAAATTTGCTATTTCCATTACAACTGATATTCTCTCAGAATATGAAGAGATTATTTCAAAAAAATATTCCATGCAAAGATAAAAATAACCCACAACCAAATCTCCTTTACAATCTCGCTGGATATTGCTAAACTCCCGGCAAATATAACTATGAATCTAAAGCAGGAGAAAACTCATCATGGAATGTAAAAAAGAACAAAATCTCAAATCGTGTAACTGCACATATGAACCCTGTACCCGTAAAGGTGTCTGCTGCGACTGCCTCAAGTATCATTTGAACATGCGGCAATTGCCTGCCTGCTGTTTTCCGGCAGATGCGGAACTGACCTATGATAGATCATTTGAACTCTTTGCCCGCCTGGTTCAGGAAAAGAAAGTCTGAAGTAAAAAGGAAATTCATGATTTCGGAAGAATTATTTGAATCCATATTTCCCCTTGTTTGCGGCTGGGCAAAAGAACAGGAAGAATATATCCTGGCCAGGGGCAGACAGCTCACATCTGAACAGGCTGAGGATGCAGAACTTGCAGGAGTGCTGCATCCGGACAGAATCCGGATACTCGTTGTACAGCAGATCCCGATGCCCGAAGATCCCATGATCCGGGAAATAGGGGAAAAAGTTGATCTTGTCACGACCAGGACTTCGGGTATGACTCTTGGGTATGGTATTTATATTCGGTCAGGCGGTCAATTTCTACGAGACTTGATAGTTCATGAGTTTACACATACCGCCCAGTATGAACGCCTGGGCGGAATTGATTTATTTCTTCGACAGTATCTGACCGAATGCCTTAAATTCGGCTATAACAATTCTCCTCTTGAACTCGAAGCAGAGCGTGTTGCCATGAAAATTTGCAACCCCGTTCTTACTTCATCAGCCTGACCATGTTTGCAATCTTACCTGTTGATACAGCATCGTTGAATTCATCAGCCAGGCATTTGTTTAGTTCCACGGCTTCTTCCCAATACTTGATCCGCTCTTTATCCCGACCTTCAAATTTATGAAAATCGTTCCTGTCCGGGATTTTTTCATATGGGAGTTTCTTTACAAATTTTTCTGACGGTGCAACCATAAGTGTGTTGTCTAAATGCTGCGGTCTTCGCCAGGAAAGTTTCTTGTCCAGCCATCCCGGTGTTATCGTGTTCGTATAATGGGGGAAAAAAATAATCCCCTGTCCGGGATTTATGGGAAGATCCATGTGATAGTCGATAACACCTCCATCCCGGTATGTTCCATCCGGCGCTCCGGAAATATTCTTCACACCCGACATGACAAGGGGTATAGAACCTGAAGCGAGCAATGCAAATTTAAGGTTCCCCCTTGTCATAGGTATCATTTCAGTTTTAATGCCCGTATCGTCCAGATAAGGCGGTTTATCCCTCAAATCATGAAAAAAAGCTCGTTCAAAGAAGAATTTAAGCCATTTTCTGCTCATTCCGTTTAAAATAAAAGCTGCTGCCATTGCCGGAAGAATTGCGGACTTTTTATCATTTGCTGCAAGCCCTTTACATCGAACCGTCATGACGCACATCCGAATAAAAGGATGGGCAAGAATTTCTTCCGCTCCTTTTTCTAATAAAATATGGTCAAGAATTTCCAATGCTGTCTGGCTGACAATTTCAGGTGATGGTACACCATCGTATTGCTGCCTGGTATAGGCATATTGAAAACGGTCTATTGCAGAAAGTGGATCTGCCTGTGACACGGAAGCAAATCGCCATGAACCGGATGAAGATCCGATCAAATAAAGTGGTTTTTTCCTGTCTTTGAACCAGGAGGAAAATAAGAAGCGGTCAAGATTGGACATGACCAGCCACTTAGGCCCTCCGGCAGCGCCTGTCATCACCGCTATATCGTCGGGACTCAGTCCGTTTTCCCGAATCTTTGCAAAGGCATTTTTCCCTGCCATAAATATTAGATTTTCAGACATATTTTTTGTTCCTTTGGGTTTGACCTCAATCAATATTCCTGATACTTATCAAGCTGATCGGTAATGGATATACACGAACTTGAATATTTTGTCTCTTAAAAAATGACGAATTGTGATCCATTTGAATCGTTAGAGGATTTTTTCAAGACCGGATAGAAAAAAATTAAAATTTCAGGTGTCGTTTGAGATGAAAAAAACGACAGTTTCCAGAGATATTGTTTACCAGGAGGATATGGAGAATGCCTACAAAAGAAAACGACCAGACAGCAGGTAGTAAATCCGAAAATGGCGGAGATATTCTGAACGCATTAATGAGTTCTCCCATAGGAATCTATGTGGTGCAGGATGGTGTAATAGTCTTGTCCAACACTATGTTTCAGGAAACCACGGGATATAGCGAAGAAGAATTGACGGGCAGCAATCCCATGAATGTCGTGGTTGCGGAAGACCAGGGTCAGGCAAAGGAAAAAGCGATTGCCATGCTCAGAAAAGAAAGAACAGCCTCATATCGTTTCAGAGTGACGACCAAAACCGGGGCTGTAAAATGGATCATGGAATCCGTGGCATCCATAAACTATAAGGGAAAACGCGCTGTTCTGGGCAATTTCATGGATATTACGGAAATCGAACAATTCAGGGCTTCTTTTGTAAATTCGCCTGTAGGCATTTATATGGTTCAAGATGGAAAAATAATTTTCACAAACAAGAAATATCAGGAAATAATCGGACTTGCAGAAGATGAACTGATCGGTGTTTATTCCCTTAACGTGGTATATCCAGACGACCGTGACCGGGTACGGGATCTGGCAGTTAAGATGCTCAAAGGAGAGAGATCAGAATCCTACCAGTACAGGGTTCTGGATAAAGTTGGTGATTTCAAATGGATATCAGAAACCGTTGCTCCAGTTCATCATCAGGGACGACAGGCAGTCCTTGGTTATTTCATGGATGTTACCGATTCAAGGCTGATTGATGATGTGTTGAGACAGGCATAGTCAAAATTTTCAATAAGGGATTTCCCAACAAATCAAATACCAGATAT
The DNA here is from genome assembly GCA_030377965.1 of Desulfobacterales bacterium HSG16. Taxonomy (GTDB): domain Bacteria; phylum Desulfobacterota; class Desulfobacteria; order Desulfobacterales; family HSG16; genus JAUCGE01. Next base: position 29,687 of record JAUCGE010000009.1, on the reverse strand, counting down.
GATAGGGCGGGGTTTCGTCCCCGCCATCTTTCGCGGCGGACTGCCGCCCGTTGATAATATAACCTTTTGCTGTGAATTTCCCTGAATACAAAAAACTATCCTGTCACCATTTCTTTCCAGTATCCATCAGGAGTCGTAAGATTAAACCAGCGGTTTTGAAGCCGGATATCAGCAAATGTTACCGGCATAATTTCAAAAGCTTTTGAGGCAAATTCATCCTGCCACTTCTGCCATTGCTCAACCGAAATTTGATTGTCCATCAAAACCCCGTCAAGATTTCCCATTTTAGAAAAATCGTCTTGAGTCGGAAGTCTGTCTTCCTTCCAGTAAAAAACCTGGCGTTTCATTATCCCGCCAAACCAGGGCTCTGTCTCATCTGTCGCTACAGTAAAAAGAACGGAACGGCTTCCATAGGCAGGCAGATCAAGATCGAGGTATAAAGGCCGGTCAAGTTTCATGGCTTGCTCAAAGACCTCCGCCTTAAAGGAAAATTTCGGGCATATGAAGACGACCTCAAAAGGTGTATGCGGATTTTCTTTTGTCACGATTTCAAGAACCCGACACATATATTCCACATCTTTTACCCCCTGCATGAAAAAGACCTGATATGGATGGGTCAGTCTTTTTGCCATTTCCTCGATTTGAAATAAAGGCAGTCTACTGTCGCTGTCTAATACTATCCTGCGGATATATGGCCTGTCATCATGGGTTTTTATTATGTCTGGAGCATAAAATTCTGTTTTGCAGATTTTTGTCCCTGATGTTTTACTATCAGAATCAAAAACCTTTCCTGATTTATAACAAAGATCAAGATCCGGTTCCGGTTGCAGACATATATCAAAACGATCTTCCGCATAAAAAAAAGCTTGAAGCATATCTTCCTCATTAAAGTCAGAGGTTTTAATGACCGCATATGGGGGACGCTGATCATATTTTAATTTAAGTTTCTCACTGTTTTTCCTGAAGTCTGTTCCCGGCAGCACAGAGAGAAAAAAAACCTGGATATCCTCGCAAATGCTCTGTTGATTCATGTCTGAACCATCCATAAAATGGTCAGCCATAAAATGGTCAGCCACAAAATCTACGGATTTCTTGAAACCGTCGATATCGTCCCCTGGAAGACCGATTATCAAATCGACTTTTGCACGGATTCCAACTTCTTGAAGATTTTTCACACCCTTTAAAAATCTGTCCGTATCCGTAGGCCGGTTCATTATCTTCAGCGCTTTTGGATTTGTACTTTGAAGCCCTATTTCAAATTCTGCAAAGCCTGCGTCAGCAAAACTTTCTGCCAGAGATTTATCAATTCCCTCTGCCCTTATTTCGCTTAAAAAAGATATTTTCCGATTTTTATTTATCTTTGCTATTTTATCGACAAAAGATTTTAATCCGGGTCGTGCGTTAAGAGAAGGATCAAGCAGAAAAACTTCCGCTATATCAAGTTCTACTGCCCATCTGACAGCGTCTATCACTAATTCGTCATCTACAGCAACAACACTGCTCCGCGCCTTGTTATAATAGCAGTACCCGCAGCGATAGGGACAACCCCGCTGGGTTTCTAACAGCATCATATTTTCAATGTGCGGATCAAGAAGATTTGAAAGATAGGGACTTTTTGCAGTTTTAAACAAGGATGCACAACTCTCAGTTCCCTGTTTTTCTTCAAACAGGGAAAGATTTTCTATAAGCCTGACAAAAAGAGCTTCACCTTCGCCGAAAACTGCAAAATCTATATTTTCGGATTTTATCGCAGGATTGTCAGCCGTAATTTCAGGGCCGCCGAAAATTATTCGGACATCAAGTTTATTCTTGATTTCCCCGGCAATATGAAGTGAACGATCCAGGTTCCAGTTATAAACAGTAAACCCGACTATATCCGGTTTTTCATCTACAATATGAGAAATGATGGCAGAATCGCCTGAATACGAGGCAATGCTTTCGGAAAGAACTGTAACGTTGATGGTATCGGCAAAAGAACGCTCTGCGGCCTGTGCAAGGCATGCTGCTCCAAGTGGTATATTCCCGGTCTGACGGCCAAAATTGAGTTGTGGTATCGGAAGTTGTAATAATAAAACTTTCATCGTACTGCTCTCCTGTCTGAAACGCCCGATGAAAACATCAGGCGGTAAATCCGTAAAAAAGTCGATGGAAAACCATGCAAAAAATCTTCTATATAATCAAAGACCTGAACCCGTATTTGCAAAATAATCACTTTGCAGATATAATACGATATTCAATGCAGCTTATCCAGAAGTGTTTCTGGATAAGCAAAAAAACTCTGAGGTAAACAATAGATATAAGAAATTGTGGCTGCCCGGGATATTGAATTAAAATATTAAATTTGCCTTTTGGATTCAATCTCAACATGAATTTTGATGGAGATATCCAGCAAAGTGATTCATCGACAGAAACTAAAATTAAAAAACGGAGGGACAATGAATCATTTTTACTTTGATACGTCCACAGCAAATATTCTGGTTGTCGACGGCGTTATGACAGATATTCTTATCCTTATCGAAATCCTTGAAAACGAAGGGTACAATGTCATAGGGTTCGCTGATGGTCAGAGTGCTCTGGAAAGTGTTAAATCCCAGCCTCCTGATTTGATTCTTCTCGACATAAAAATGCCGGAAATGTCCGGATATGAAGTATGTCAATGGCTGAAAGAAAATGAAAATACCCGTGATATCCCCGTTATTTTCATCAGTGCCATGAACGACCCGATCAATAAGATAAAAGCGCTTTCTCTGGGTGCGGTTGATTTCATTGATAAACCTTTTCTGACCGAAGAAGTGCAATGCCGGGTGAAAAATCATCTGCGTACAAGATATCTGCAAAAACGCATGGAAGAACAAAATGCCCGACTGCAATTGGAAATTGCCGAACACCGCTGCACAGAAGATGCCCTTTATCGATCCAGGGATGAATTGGAACAGCATGTAAAGGAACGTACTACTTCGCTGCTCAAAGCCAATGCGGATCTGGAATTGGAAATTATAGAGCGAAGGCGAGCCGAAGAGGCACTTAAAAAAGCTCATGAAGAACTTGAAAAAGGCGTGGAAGAACGAACCGCTGAACTGATAAAAGCCAACGAGAATTTAAAGCTGGAGATAAAAGAGCGCAGAAGGGTGGAAAAAGCCCTGGAAAAAAACAGGGAACGGCTTGAACTCGCTATGCGGGGTGCCAATGACGGGCTATGGGACTGGAACCTGCAAACAAACAAAATTTATTATTCGCCCCGTTGGAAAGAGATGCTGGGCTATGACGAAGATGAAATCGAAAATCATTTATCAGCTTTTGAAAGACTGGTCGATTCTGAAGACAAAAAGAGAACGTTTGCACTTGTGGAAGATTATCTTTCCGGCAGAACAGATCAGTTCAGCATTGAATTTAAGATGCTCCACAAAGACGGCGCATACCGACATATTCTTTCACGAGCATTTGCAAAACTTGATGTTGACGGACAATATGTCCGCCTTGTCGGAACTCATGTGGATATTACAGAACAGAAACGGGCGAAGGAAGAATTGAAAAAGGCAAAGGAAGGGGCAGATATTGCAAACCGGGCAAAAAGCAGGTTTCTTGCGAACATGAGCCATGAAATCCGGACACCAATGAATGCAATTTCAGGATTTACGTATCTGACAATGAGAACGGATCTGACGCGAAGACAGCTAGATTATATCGAAAGAATACGATCTGCATCGGACACCTTGCTGAGAGTGATTGACGATATCCTGGATTTCTCGAAAATTGAAGCTGGAAAACTGGATATTTTTCAACAGGCATTTCGATTAAAGGAGATTTTTGATGAAATATCCTACATGTTTACGCTTCAGGCAAGCCAGAAAAATGTAAAATTGAATATTGAAATAAGTCCAGATGTTCCGCCCGTTCTTTTCGGAGATCCTATTCGTATCAAGCAGATACTGCTGAATTTGACAAATAATGCTTTGAAATTTACGCATTCAGGCATGATTGACATCAACGTTCGTGTATTAGAGGAGATACAAGACTCTGTAAGGCTCACTTTTGTTGTAAAAGACACTGGGATCGGAATACCGAAAGAAAATATCAAAGATATTTTTTCAGCTTTTACACAGGTGGATGATTCTTCTGCCAGGAGATATCATGGAACCGGCCTGGGACTTGCCATATCAAAACAACTGGCTGAAATGATGGACGGAGATATTCGATTGGAAAGCGAGCAATATAAAGGCAGCGCTTTTTATCTTACGATACTGCTTGAAAAAAGAAGTAAAAAGGACATATCCGAAGCTTCCAGGATGGGAAACGAAAAATTCTGCATAATTGGATCTCAGTATGCCGCAAAAGTACTTCTTGTGGAAGATAATGAAATCAATCGGGAAATGATGCAGCATCTATTGGAATATGAAGGAATCCAGGTTGATACAGCAGAAGATGGTTTTGGGGCAATAGATGCTGTCTTTCAATTCGATTATGACGCAGTTCTGATGGATGTGCAGATGCCGAAAATGAACGGATACGAGGCTACGAAACAAATCAGAATTCTGGAATCAAATATAGATAAGAAAAATCTGAACAGTCTGAAACAACAAAAAATTCCAATAATTGCCATGACCGCCCATGCCATGCAGGGTGACAGGAAAAAATGCCTTGAAGCAGGAATGAATGACTATATTAAAAAACCTATTGATCCTAGGCAGTTGGCCAAAATTCTCTGTAAATGGATCTGCCGAGGAGGTGAAACGGATAAGAAAAATCGAAAAGATTTTCCTGCTTGTTCCCACAATGTCGACTCGATGCCAGTACCCACACATTTTTTTATTGATACGTTTTCGAGCGTTGATATTCCAACCGCTTTGCAGAGAACACGAGGGAATACTGAATTGCTGTTGAACCTGTTGAAAAAATTAGTACATTTCTCAGATATCCACCTGCATGTCAAAAATTGGATTAAAACCGGCAAGATTGAAAAAGCCCAAAATAGAATTCATGCACTTAAAGGAGTGGCTGGAAATCTATCAGCTACGGAATTGTACGACGCGGCCCTGGAGATGGAATCCATGTTAAAAAAAATGGCAGCGGACAATGATGGTTCCGATCATACCAGAATTTCATCCTGTCTTGATCGCCTCCATCATGCCCTGATCCAAATCCTGACATCCGCAAAATTGTATGAGCAGTCTATAGCCCTTGTATCAAACAAAAATTCTTTATCAGTGAAACAAAAATGTCGGAGTGAGGAAGAAATAAGGCATCTTTTGCTCGATCTTTATGATGCTGTGAAATTAAACAGAACAGAAGTTGAAGATATAATAAAATCTTTGCCGGAATACCTTCATGGTACAGATGCAATGGAAGAAGTCAAAAAGCTTGAAGAACAGATAGGGGCATATGATTTCGATGAAGCGCTGATAACGATTGAAAAAATTGCCGGAATCATGAATATTTTGCTTGAATCAGATTGATTAAAGGATAAGTATGTAATGGATAGAAAAACCTCAATTTCAAGCATGGGAGGAGAAATGGAATCGCCTGTAAGTGATTCAAAACCTGTAATCTTAATCGTGGATGATCAACCGGAAAACATCCGGATTCTGTCGGGATTTTTGAAAGGAAAATATACTCCCGTTGCGGCCACGAACGGTTCTAAGGCACTTGAAATTTCATTTTCTAAAAACCGGCCGGATATCATTCTGCTGGATATAATGATGCCGGGAATGGACGGATATGAGGTTTGCAGACAGTTGAAAAATGATGATCGAACTTGCAACATTCCTGTAATTTTTCTGACTGCCAGAGACGGAGTTAAAGATGAAGTCAGAGGTTTTGAGACGGGAGCTGTGGATTTTCTGACAAAACCTTTTAATCCTGAAAGGCTGGAAGCAAGGCTTCGCGCACATTTAAAAATCAGGCAAAATTATGAAAAGAACATGAACCAGGATAAAACTGACCGGCAATCCAAAGTAGACCACATTCTTGAAAGCTACGAAACCTACCTTAAAAAAATGCAGAGTCAGCTCAATTCGGCTATGGATATTTATCACAATATAATTGACCTGAAACAGGACAATAAGTTCCCGCTCGATTTAAGCTGGCGGCAGCAGTCAGCAGCAGAACTCGGCGGTGATTTCATAGATATCAAGGAAAACGGCAGCACTTTGAGTATTCTTGTTGCCGACGTAGCCGGTCATGACATAGGATCATCTTATCATACGATTCTCCTGAAAGCCTTTTTCGATGAAAACTGTTACAAAGAAGATAATGGAATCACATTATTTACATTATTGAATCGACATCTTTTAAAAAGCGGGAATGAAAAACAGATGATTACAGGGCTTTTTACCCGTATCCGTCTTGATGAAAAATCTTGTGAAATGTTATCAGCCGGTCATCCCTGGGCTGTTATTCATAGAAAAAATGACTCTTTTCCCGAACAAATTTTTACAAGCGGTGGAACCCCGCTGGGCCTGCAATCCGATATAAGCTTTATATCCGAACAGATACATTTGAGTACCGGAGACCGATTGTTTGTACATACGGACGGCGTACCCAACACATCCAGATTCAACACAAAAACAGGAAAACGCGAAAAACTGTATGCAAAAGGGCTGAACGACTTGATCTTTAAATACCGGAATCTGCCCATTGATGAAACGATTTCCATGGTCTGGAATGATCTGCTCAAATTCTGCAGGGGTAAACCAAAAGACGATATTCTGTTATTAGGATTTGAAATTCCATAAATTCAACATGAGATTGGACAGGAATAAGAAAGGAATAAAATGGCTGAAAAGAAAAAAGTGACAAAGATTCTTCTGGCCGAAGATTTCGAATTAACTCGAAAATTGGAAATAGAAGCCCTCAAAGAGCTGGGGATACATGACATAATTATTGCAGATAACGGTTTGGATGCCATACGCAAACTGGAAGAAGAAAATGATGTGGAATTGATCATCAGCGATTGGAACATGCCGGAAATGAGCGGTTATGAATTCCTTTTAAGGGTACGTGCAGATAAAAAACATCATAAAATACCTTTTATCATGGCAACAGCTCAGGGTGAAAAAGAACAGGCCAGAAAAGCCATGGAAAAAGGTGCTGACTATTTTCTTACAAAACCGTTCACATCCTCGGATTTAGGAAAAATCATCGATTCGATTTTTTCCCCTAAAAATCAGGCAGACATTTTGCCTGAAAAAAAGCATACTCCTCAAAAAGTACAGATGACAATCGCTCATATTCAGGTGACCGATCACTTAGCTCTTGGAGTCTTGAAGCATATGATCGACACTGAAAAAGTCAGCCCGAAATATTTTGAACTCAACACCTGTTGTATGTCCAGTTGGAATTCTGTCCAGGATTCTCTGGAAAAAAAAGAAGCGGATGCAGCGTTTCTTCTCGCGCCATTGGCTATGGATCTTTTCAGTATCGGTATTCCGTTAAAAATTGTACTTCTTGCCCATAAAAACGGAAGTATCTGTGTGCGGAATATAGCCGAAGACAGGCTGCAATCCCTTCATGAATATTTTAAATCAAGAGTATTTTTTCTTCCTCATACCATGTCCGTTCATCACATGTTAGCCGATATGTTTCTACATGAAATCGGATTGACCCTCGGACCTGTAGGCAGGCCGGGAGTTGATGTATTCTTTGAAGTCGTACCTCCCGTCAAAATGTCGGAATTTCTCCGGAAAAATCTAAACTCATGCGGTTTTGCAGTGGCAGAACCTTTTGGTTCCAAAGCCATTGATGATGGAATCAGCGAACTGATGTTTTATTCGGGTGATCTATGGGAAAATCATCCATGCTGCGTAGTGGCCATGCGCCAGGAATTTGTTGATGCAAATCCTGATGCGGTTTATGAATTTGTCGATCTGCTTGCACAAGCGGGAGAGCATATTGATACAAATCCAGAAGAAGCAGCCCGGATAGCTGTAGATTTTCTGGACCCCCAGGGCAGTCTTGGACTCAATCCCTTGATTTTGAAAAAAATACTGACACAGCCCACAGGCATACGAACTCATGATTTATTCCCGGTCATCGAAGATCTGGATAAAATACAACGATATATGCATGAAAAAATGGGAATTGGAAAAATTGTAGATCTCACAAAGCTTGTGGATACACAGTTTGCCGGACTTGTGTGCAGCAATAGTTTGATAGTCAAAAAAGAGAAATCGAAATTTATCAACCCGGCAGGTATTGTGGCAGATATCATCAAGCGGCGGCAATCAACTGTAAATGTTACCAAAATATCAGCAGTTGATGAAGCCGATCTGATCGCTGAATCTGACCTGTCTGATATTTTCCAGGTAAGAAGAGGTGATGCCACAATTGATTTTCGTATATCATCCGATATGAAACTTATAAACTGTATAATACAGGAAACCAAAGTTTTTCTCTTAAAACTCGGATTTAAAGCGTTTTCAGGCATAAATCTCATATTACGGGAACTTCTCATCAATGCTGTGGAACATGGAAATAGAAACAATCCTGAAAAACAGATTGTATGCAATATCCTTCAAATGCAAAATTCCCTGTTCAAGATAATTGTCGAAGACGAGGGAAATGGCTTTGATTATGAAGCCTTAAACATGTCCATACCGGAAAACAAATATCAAGTTAGAAAGAGGGGATATCCGTTTATAAAAGCCTTCAGCGAGGAGATCGAGTTCAATGCGGCTGGCAACCGAATCACCGTTTATCATGTTATTTACCAGAAGACTTGTTTTGATACAAGAAAAGAAAACAAGCGAATTATCATCATTCCGTCCGGTGATATTGTCGCTTCTGAAATAGATGAATTTCGTTCACTTCTCAAACAACTGACCGATGAGGGATACACTCAATACCGTTTTGACCTGTCAAAGGTTGAGGATATCGACTCGGTTGGATTGAGTGCATTCATTATTCTTGCCAGAATGTTGTCGGACAGCGATGCAGGTAGCGAACTTGAAATCATGAATGCAACCAGGGATATAGCCGAGCTGTTCCGAATGGCACATATGGACGAGTCATACAGAATCGAGTGATGTGAGGTGAAAAAAATATGAATAATGAAATCAGCGATTTGAAAGAAGATTTTCTGGATGAGGCAAGAGAACATGTAGAAAGCGTAGATCGAGATCTGGTAAAGCTGGAGACTCAATCTGTAAATCCTGATCTGGAATTGATCGCAAAAATTTTTCGCGGTGTCCATTCCATCAAAGGAGCAGCCGGGTTTCTCGGATACACAGGAATAGTCGAACTTACGCACAGTATGGAGACCTTGCTCCATATGATGCGAAAACTCGATATCCGGCCTGAATCCGAAGTTATAGACGCTCTGCTTACGGGTAATGATATATTACAAAGCATGCTTGATGATATAGAAACGAGCAACAGCATGGACATTGGCCGAATATTAAAAAGGATAGGAAGTTTTATCAATTCGGTCGGCAATGTAGAAACTCGTAAAAAAATGGCATCATCAGTAGTGCTTACCGATACTATGGGAAACGATATCGATTTTGCAGTCAGCGAATTCAAGCTTGAGAATATTCTTTCCGATTATACTCATCTTTATCTTTTAAAATTTAATCTGCACGAAATTGAGAAAAAAAAAGGGATTAAAGCCCTTTCACTGATACGGAACCTGTTAAACAAAGGAATGTTTGTCGACACAAAAATTGAAACAGGGGCGTTGAATTTTGACCTGGATTTTTCAGATACTCCGCTTATGTATTTTGCTCTCTATGCAACAGATCTTGAAACCGGTTTGATCGAAGAGATGGCCACCCTTGATTCCAATGATATTTTAGAAATCAGCAAACCTGAAAAAACAAATGCTATATCAGACTCTTATCTGAAAAAAATATCAAAAGATCCACATGATGAAATCAAAGACACTTTATCAGATCAGAAACCGATTGTCCCGGAAACACGCGGTCATAGTGATACTGTACGGATACGAGTGCATCTTCTGGATCAATTGATGAAAATTGCAGGGGAAATGGTACTTGTAAGGAACAATTTACTGACCATGACAAAATCTGACCAGACTTATCAGAAAATATCTCAACAATTGAACATGGTCACCACAGAACTCCAGGAAACTGTTATGGAGACACGGATGCAGCCTGTCGAAAATCTGTTCTCCAAACTGCCCAGAATCGTCCGGGATCTTTCCGTGAAACTTAACAGGCGGATCGAAATTGAGACTTCCGGCAGTGAGGTTGAACTGGACAAGACAATTCTTGAGGCCCTTACTGATCCGCTTACTCATCTGATCAGGAATGCCTGTGATCATGGTATTGAGGCACCGGATATCCGGAAAAAAATCGGAAAACCGGCAACCGGCTATATCCATGTTCACGCATTTCATGAAGCAGGTCAGATTCATATTCAGATCAATGATGATGGAAAAGGGATGGACACCGCTGTCATAAAATCAAAAGCTATCTATGCGGGGTTGAAAACAGAAGAAGACGTATCAGCAATGAATGACAAAGATATCATAAACCTTATCCTCTTACCTGGATTCTCAACTGTCGATAATATCAGCGATATATCCGGCAGAGGCGTTGGAATGGATGTTGTCAAAACCGGCGTGGAAAGAATCGGAGGTTCCATAGAGATCGAATCCTGTCCGGGAAAAGGGACTATGGTCTATCTCAGAATTCCTTTGACCCTTGCCATTATTCCATGCATGATCGTAGAAGTCGCAAGCCTTCGTTACGCTATACCACAGATCAACATAAAAGAATTGTTGTGCCTGTATAACGAAGAAGTGTACACTCGAATCGAATGTGCCGGAAACCAGGAAGTGTTTCGGCTCAGAGATCGGCTTCTTCCAATCGTCAGGTTAAACGAGGTACTCAAGCAGGCTGTCTCATTTACGGAAGAAGCCAGATCTGATATTGCCAAGGTTTATGGAGAAAGAGCAGAACGTGCCATAAAAAGCAATGATTTTCCTGTAAAAATGCTCAATTTTGCAGTAGTCAAAATTGGAAAAAAACGATACGGCCTTGTTGTAGATCACATTATAGGAGTTGAGGAAATTGTTGTAAATCCCATGCATCAGGCGCTCAAAGAACTGAATATCTATTCTGGAACTACTATCATGGGAGACGGATCAGTGACGCTGATACTCAATGTTGAAGGATTGGCAGAGCATGCTGGTGTCCGCTTCAATCTGCATGAGGGGAAAGTGGATGAAACCGTAAATATCATAGATGAAAAACAGACCGTCCTTCTGTTTACAAACGGCCCTCATGAACAATTTGCCATCCCGCTTCCCATGATTCGAAGGGTGGAAGAGATAAAGCTTTCTGCAATCGAAAAAGTGGGAACCAGAGAATTTATCAATATTGATGGAATTTCTACCCTGATTCTTCGTCTGGATCAATATCTGAATGTTTCTCCATGCAGCGATCATGAACAAATGCGTCTGCTTCTGCCCAGACACATCCGGCGGCCTTTTGGAATTCTTACTTCCGCAGTCGTGGATACTGCCAGTGCAGATACCGATTTGAATGTGAAAAGCTATATGGAAAAGGGTTTGCTGGGTACTGCCATTATCAGAAACCGCATGACTCTGTTTATAGATATATATTGCTTGATCGAACTGGCAGAACCAGACTGGTTTGATGATAGAAAAAAGAATGCACCTCCGCCCGAGGAACATAAAAAACTGCTTCTTGTGGAAGATATGATTTTTTTTCGTAATCTGCTTACAGGATATCTTGAGGGAGAAGGTTATGAAGTCACGGCAGTTGAAAACGGAAAAGTGGCAATTGAAAAAATGGGTGAAAAAAAATTCGACTTAATCATATCAGATATTGATATGCCTGTCATGGACGGCTGGACGTTCATGGAATATGTCAGAAATGAAAGTAATACACCGAAAATTTCTGCAATCGCCCTGACTGCACTCGATTCTGCTGAAGATAGAGACCGGACAGAAGATGTGGGATTCGATGCCTATCAGGTGAAACTGGACAGAGAAGCTCTACTCATCAATGTTTCAGAATTATTGCATAGGTAAACACAATACAGAGTCCTGTCTTTTCATGTAATCAAGGGGCATCAGAAGGTATGTTATATTTGCCTGTACAGAACAGAATAAAGGAGAGTTTTTAATGCAAAATACGGATGGAGCCGCGAATGAATGTCAGTTGTTCTGCACCTTCAAAATCGCCCAGCGTTTATTTGGAATAAAGGTGACCGATATCAAGGAAATTCACCCTTTAGTGAATTTTACTCCTGTATCTCATGCTACGGAAGATGTAAAAGGATTTGTCAATATCCGGGGACAGGTACATCTGGTTATCGACCTGCGGGTACTCCTGGGATTCGGACATAAATCAATTGACGATTCAAGCCAGATTCTGCTGTTCAAACCCCATGTGGGTGAAGCATTTGGAATTCTGGTAGATTTTATCGGAGATGTTGTGGAAACGAGGTGGGAGCGAATTGAAGCACTTGGAAAAACAGATCATAATATTCATGACAAAACCCTGCATCATTTTTCCGACTTCGCCGAAGGAATATGCAAACTGGAAAACGAGCTTATGGTGATTCTAAATTCTATGGAACTGCTCAAAAAAATAGAAGAAAAACATAACAAATAAAATATCGGAGAAAATTATGAAACAAAAAAGTATTCAAATAAAAATCACTTTCTGGGCAGGAATCTGTATGGTATTATCCTGCGGTCTCATTATCGCATATTCAGCGGTAACAATGAAAATCAACGCTGTGCAAACCAGAAACAAAGCCATTAAAGATGCCAAACATTTCGCAGGGGCAGTCGCCGGAGAATACGCCAACCATATCAAAACTGAATTAGAGGTAGCCATTGACGCTGCTCGAACCCTGGCTCAAACATTGAGCGTGATTAAAAAAGATGGAGAAAAGGAACCTTTAAACCCCAAACAAATCAACAGCATTCTTAAGAATGTTCTGGAAAAAAACCCTGATTTTTTGGGATTTGCTACCTGCTGGGAAAAAGCAGCGTTTGACAATCTTGATCATGAATATGTCAATGCTGCAGGCCATGATCAAACCGGCCGGTTTGTACCCTATTGGAGTCGTGATCAGACTGGAAAAATTATGGTCGAACCTGCACAGGATTATGACAAAGAAGGTCCGGGAGACTATTATCAACTTCCCAAAAAAACAAAAAAAGAATGCATCATTGAACCTTATATCTATCCAGTGCAGGGTAAACTCGTTCTGATGACATCTTTAGTCGTACCAATCATCGAAAACGATATTTTTTATGGAATTACGTGTGTCGATATCCGGCTGGACAGCCTGCAAGCTATTGTTGACGATATAAAATTATATAATGGTATGGCTCAAAGCTCTGTGATCAGTCATAGTGGAACATTGATTGCTGTCAAGGACAGACCAGAGCTTGCTGGTAAACCTATGAGTAATATCCATAAAAACTGGCAGGAAGACTTGGAATATATTAAAAAAGGTGAAAAAATAGCGGAAATGGACGAGGGCAGGATAGCTGTTTTCATTCCGTTGAAAGTCGGACGCACTGTCACGCCCTGGAGCTTCAATATCAATATTCCCATGGAACAAGTCACTGACGCAGCCAACCAGCAGATGAATCATGCGTTTAATCAGATGTGGAAAATGATTGGAATGGGTATCACTTGTCTTGTTATCGCCCTGATCATTCTATGGATAATAGTCAAAGGCATGATAACGGAAAAGATAAAACAGACAGTGAAATTTGCAAAAGCCATAGCTCAAGGAGACATGAGCGGAAGAATGACGTTTAACACTCAGGATGAAATCGGAGAACTTGGCGAGGCCATGAACAAATCTGCGAGAGATCTGGCCGATATGCTGCTTCAAATAAAGGAAAACGCCGAAAATCTCGCTGGATCTTCAGAAGAAATGTCCGCTGTTTCCACCCAGCTTGCCAGTAGATCTGAAGAAACATCGATTGGCATTGATACAGTGGCATCAGCAGTCGAACAGATGAGCGTCAACGCCCAGGGGGTTTCCTCCACGGCAGAACAGATGTCTACGATCATAAATTCCATTGCCTCGGCCATAGAGGAGATGAGTTCATCCATCGGCGATATAGCCAAAAATGCAAAACAGGGTTCTGATATTTCGCAAAAAGCTATGGAAATGTCCAATTCTGCCACAAAAACCATCAATGATCTGGGACAGGCAGCAAACGAGATCGGGGAAGTGACGGAAGTGATCAAGCAGATTGCACAGCAGACCAACCTGCTGGCATTAAACGCCACCATTGAAGCTGCTTCAGCAGGCAATGCCGGAAAAGGATTTGCCGTCGTGGCAAGCGAAATAAAGGAACTGGCGAATCAGAGTGGACAGTCCGCAGAGGATATTGCCAGGCGTATAAAAGGAGTGCAGAGCAGCACGAAGGAAACCACCCAGGCTATTGGCAATATTTCTGGCATTATCAGTGAAATCGACAAATCTTCCAATATGATATCTCAATCAGTGGAACAGCAGACCATTACATCAAATGAGATATCCGCAAGCGTTCAACAGGCAAATGACGGTGTTCGCACGATTGCTTCTTCCATCGCTGAAATGGCAAAGGGCGTTAATGACATATCCGAAAGTGCTGGCATTGCCTCAAATAATGTCACAGATATATCATCTGGTATAAAGCAGGTTGAAACTTCGTCCGGCGAACTGGCAAACGTCGCTGCCCAACTGCAGGAAATGGCAGACAGGTTCAAAGTCGATGCTGTATAAGTACCTCACCAAAAATTTTTTAACATCCATGCTGGGTAGAAACAACAGCGCCCAGCGGTCAAACAAATGGTGGGCAACGCTTCGCTTTTGCCCACCCTACGAAAAAATGTCACAGAATTTTTGCACAGGTACTTAATTAAAGGATTAAAAAAGAACAGGGGGATAGTCTTATTGCAGCAAATAATGTGACAGACTTCCGTCGCACGCCAGGTCGAAACCTCGTCCCAAGACCTGACAAAAGTTGCTGTTCAACTGCAAAACATGGCTGGCAGATTCAAGTTGGGAAAAATATAACCGGATAAAAATATGTCAAAAATAAAAGTACTGATCGTTGATGATTCCAGAATTTTCAGAAGCGCGTTAGAAAAAAGCCTGGAAGGCATCGACCATGTAGAAATCATCGGATCTGTCTTCAACGGAACCAAGGCATTGGAATTCATCCGCAGAAAGCGTCCAGATATAGTAACTCTTGATGTCGAAATGCCGGGGATGGACGGACTTTCTGTGTTGAATGCCATACGGAAAATCAATAGCACAACCCCGGATACTCCTCCTGTCGGTGTCATCATGATCAGCTCATTCACGGAACATGGAGCAGATGTTACCATAAAGGCTCTGGAAGCAGGAGCCTTCGATTTCATTACAAAACCGGAAGCAAAAAATTCCGAAGCAGGGATAGAAATCATTCGGAACCAATTGCTGCCAAAACTCCGTCAATATACTGGCAAAAAGGCTAAACCTTCTTCGATGAAAATCTGCTCCGTTCCAATTACTCCTCAGCGATCAACACAGACTGACAGTCCCTCATCCATTCAGGCGATTCTCATTGGATCTTCAACTGGCGGGCCAAGAGCTTTGGGCGAAATTTTGCCCGCATTATGCGAAAAAATCGATATCCCAATCCTTGTAGTTCAGCATATGCCGCCAAAATTCACAGATTCACTTGCCAGAAGTCTGGATAAAAAATGTCTATACACAGTCGTTGAAGGTAAACACGGAAAAATTATAAATCCGAAATTCGTTTATATAGCACCAGGCGGCAGCCATATGCTGGTACGCAGATTCGACAAGGAAACTGGTCTTATCATGAACCAGCAGCCACCGGAAAATGGCTGCCGTCCCTCAATAAATATCTTTTTCAGGTCCGCAGCAGCAGTCTATGGCAGAAACGTCATTGGTATCGTACTTACCGGAATGGGGGCAGATGGTAAAATCGGTGTCAAATCTCTGAAAAGAGCAGGCGCTCATATTATTGTTCAAGATGAATCGTCCAGCGTCGTGTGGGGAATGCCCAGAAGTGCGATAGATAGCGGCTGCGTGGATGAAATTGTTCCACTTTCGAATATTGCGGATACAATCATTTCATATATGAACAGGGATAAGGGCTGTGGATGAAATAACTTCCACAACCTTGCTTGCCTGTAATCTGTTTTCTGCGTTGTATTGATGGGTACAGACAATAAGTATCCACCCATACTGCGCCGTAAAACAGATCCAAATTCGGCGCAATCTTATGGAATTAATTTCATCCACGACCCTAAGGCATGGAAAGCCATTTTCCTCGATTTGCGGAACATTCGGACATCTGACGGATATAAATATCCCTTTTTTTTCTGACTCTCCTGCTCACATCGCAGAGCCATGATTTTTTTCTGTAAGTCTTGTTCATAAAACCTCTCTGACCCTCATGATAGGCCAGATACATGCTATAGACATCATTTTTATCGATACCGCATTCTCTGAAACTCGTGTAGCAATACCAGCCAATGAAATCAATAGCATCGGAAAAGTTGTCTCTGTCTCCATGCTTTTTCCCTGTCTGTGTAAGATATCTGTCCCATGTGCCGTTCAGCGCCTGGGAGTATCCGTATGCGGTAGATGGCCTGGGTCCTGGTAAAATGAAAAGAATCGTGCTTCTCGGGGGCCTGGCATTGGCCCTGAAACTCGATTCCTGATACATGATAGCCATCATCACAGGAATCGGAATTCCCCATTTCCTGCTCGCTGTAAGCGCGCTTTTATACCATTGGGGGCATGTTGCGAAAATTTCACAGATATTGTCAGGGTTGACCATTGGGACATTATAATCCCCAGAATTACGCAGCATATTGGTCAGCATCAGACATAATAAAACGATGAGTGCGAATCGTACTCCCCTAAATTTCAATATCATAAAAATATTCTTTTTAAACACACCCCTGAACTTCTTTAAGCCGTTCAAATTTTTCAAGTGCCTTTCCGCTGGCAAGTGCTTCCATCGCCATATTTGTACCCGCAGCGTAATCTTTTGCAATGTCTGAAATGTACAGAGCAGCGCCGGCATTCATGCAGAAAAACTTAGCGTCATCCGTATCATATTGCCCTTTGAGTGTGTCCATGATGCGCCCGGCATTCTCATGCGCTGTCTTTCCCGATGCAATAGCAGAAATATCGACTTGTTTCAAACCGAAATCTTCTGGTGTCACCACATATGTTTCGATATCACCATTTTTTAGCTCCACCACCCTTGTATGCCCAGACAGGGAAAATTCATCCATGCCCATTTTGTCATCCATTCCTTCTACCATCCCGAAAGGAGCAATGGCCGATTTCATGCGGATCTGTTTCAATATAGCGATCAATTGATCACATACATCAGGAGAATATGCACCAATAACCACAGTGTTTGTCTGTTCACAGGGACAAGTCAATGGGCCGATAATATTGAATGCCGAGGTAAACCGCATGGATCTGATCAGTCTTGCCCAGCCTGATTTTAAAAACGCTTCTCCCGGCAGATAACAGATTCCGTGTTTATCAAGGCATTCTTCGGCTTTTCTCAAAGGAGCGTTTAAATCAATACCCAGAATTTCAAGAATGTCCGAGGCTCCTGACACACCAGTAACCAATCTCGCCCCTTTTTTTGCAATGGGGAGTCCGCAGGCTGCGGCAATAAAAGATGCAGGTGTGGAACAATTGATGGTTTTAACCGGGTCTGAGCCTGTTCCGACTATATCGCAGACAACATCTGTTTTTTTTATTTCGATCTTGGCAGTATCATACTTGTCCAAAGCATCCCACACACCGGAAAGCTCTTCGATAGAAGGCCCTCTGGCTATGTGGGCCATTAGAAACGCACCCTGTTGAAGTTCCGGTTGTTCATTTAAAATGATCTGTCTATATGCCTCACAGGCAGCCTCTCTGGAAATGAATTTACCGGCAGCAACAGAACAGATAAGACTTCCGAATTCACGTAATTGAGCTTCTGACGACATTGATTTTCCTTTTTCTGACTTTGAGTATTAATTCGGTTAAAATTTTACAATAAACTTCATTGTTTTGCTTTCTAAAATTTGTGGCAGGATTGCAGGAACATCCTTTAGACGAATATGCCTTTCGATGAGCAGTCTTACAGCTTTCTGATATTTTACGAGTATTCCTATAGCATTTTCCATTTGAATACGAGTACATCCGTAAGCGCCAAAAATTTTTAGCTGTCGATAATGTATTTCGTTCAGGCTTGATGCTGAAAGCATGTCATTTCTATCAAAGCCGGAAAAAAGACAGAATTTGCCGCAATCTTTGAGATAATCAAGCCCTTTGACAAAGGTGTCAAGGGATGGAGCAGCGTTGATACAGACATCGAAATCCCTGGCATCGAAAACTGTCGCACATCTTATACCAAGTTTATCCTGAAATTGTTGGGTTTGAGCGCATCGATCAGGCTCAATATCGATAATATAAGGTGTGCTTCCATGCACTTTCAGGGCAAGGCATGTCAGCAGACCCACCGGGCCTGCTCCAAAAACCAGAGCTTTGTCTCCTAAAAGCACCTGCGAACTTACCATGGCATTGATTGTACACGCCAGAGGTTCGGCCAGGCATGCGATATCTCCGGGCAGTTTTTCCGGTATCGGAATCAGGCTCTCTTTCGGAACTGCTACATATTCGGCTAACCCGCCGTCCGCATGAAATCCGAGTATCTGCATTGATTTACATAGGTTTTCAAAACCATTTCGACATGGCTCGCATTTTTTGCATGACCTGCCCGGCCATACGACAAAACGCCTGCCGCTTTCAGTGGAAACACCGCATATCTCATGTCCGAGGATGCGGGGCAGGCGAAGATCTCGCTGCCCCATTTTCCACATTTTAGCGTCTGTCCTGCACAATGCACAATGGGATATCTGCAAAAGAACTTCATTTTCAGCAGGTTCCGGCATCTTGACCTGCATATATTTCAGGCAGGTCATATTTTTAAGTTGAATCGCTTTCATCACTGTTCTTTCAAAAGACGGGTGCAGCCTCAACGTACCCCCAAAAAAGTTCATTTCATGTTGATCAGACAGCATTCTACAAAGCATATTAATGTAAATAAACGATTACTTCAAGCCTAAAGTCTCTATTCATTTACAATCTCATGCGTTGACATCGGTTAGCTCCTGTTATACGAACAAAGCCTCGGCAGGACACAGATGCGGAAACAACCGACCCGAAAATGAAAGGGGAAACATCTTGAGTTCAAAAATAAATATTCTTTTTGTGGTTAATTCAATGCATGTGGGCGGGGCGGAAAGGCTTGCTGCTGAAATCTGCAAAAATGTTGACAAAACCAGGTTCAATGCCATGCTGTGCGGGCTGGCTGGTGATGGATCACTAGTTCCGATTCTTGAAGAAGCCCAGGTTAAATATTTCAAAACGCAGAAAAAAAGTGGCAAGGATTTTTCCCTGCCATTTAAATTGAGAAGAATATTCAGGCAAAATGATATTGATATTGTTCATACTCATGGCCAGGGGCCTCTTTTATATACCTGGATGGCAATGCATCTTTTCCCAAAACCTCCAAAACCATTGTTTGTTCACAGTGAACATATTGATCTTAGAATGGAAGAGAGCAGTTTTCCAAAGGCATACCTGATGAACTCTGTCATGCTGCCTGCAACAGACGCTTTTGTCAGCATTGCCGAACACCTTGCACTGGTCAATCAAAAAGATTTCAAAACAATAAAAAACCGTATCACCACGATTCCTAACGGCATTGATGTAAGACATTATGAATCCAGCGGAAAAAATAAAAGCAAAATGCTTCACAAAGAGCTGAACCTTAAACCCGACACCAGGATAATTGGCAATATTTCCGTATTGAGGCCCCAGAAAGATCATGGCACACTGGTTCTAGCCATGAAAGACGTGGCCCAATCCGTACCGAACGCTGTATGCGTTATTGCAGGTGCGATATCCGAGGCAAAATCAGAATTGGAACGTCTGACTCTTGATCTGGGAATCGAAAAATCCGTTCGTTTTCTCGGATATCGACAGGATGTACCCGAGTTGCTGGAATGTTTCGATATGTTTGTCCTGCCATCTCTGTATGAAGGACTCCCTCTATGCCTGCTCGAAGCAGGAGCTTGCGGCCTGCCTATTGTCACAACGGATGTGCCGGGCAATAACGAATTCGTCCAGCATGGTTATAATGGCCTTCTTGCCCCGCCAAGGAATCCAGAACAACTTGCTCAGTGCATTATAAGGGTTTTGACTGAAGACGGTCTTTCTTTGAGACTGGGAAAAAACTCAAGGAAAAAGGTGGAACAGAAGCATGAAATAGGGCGGATGATTAATTATTACAATAATTTTTATGAAAGGATTTATAAGAAAAAATAGCTTTTTTTGAAGTCTTATAAATAAAAAAACTTTAATCACCTGTCTTGATTTTTTCATCTTTTTAGTCCAATGTGTCAGATATATACGGGCTGATGAGTTCCTGACTGTCCGGTTGATTTTGCTTGATGCCACTCTTTACAATATAACAAGGTGTACAGGAGGTGTATTCATGAGATTGCGTCATATCCCGGCCATATTAATTCTGACCATGTTGACCCTGTTTGCAGCCTTTTGTTCCATAGCTGTTGCAGACGGAATGATCATCGTCAAACACCATCCGCAGATTCGGCCATATCCAGTACCCAGGCCGCCGCCCATAAACCGGCCTTTTCCTTTTGCTCCCCTTGCCATAGTGTACCATAAGGTGGATATAAAAATTAAGGGCCAGGTGGCTGTTACCCAGGTTGACCAGGTTTTTCATAACTCCAATCTGACCCAGATGGAAGGAACCTACCTGTTTCCTATCCCCAGAAATGCACAGATCGACGAATTTTCGATGGATATCAATGGCAGACAGGTTACAGCCGAACTTCTTGATGCGGACAAGGCACGCAGGATTTATGAGGATATAGTCAGAAGAATGGAAGATCCAGCCCTGCTCGAATATGCAGGACAGGGAGCTTTCAAAGTACGGATTTTTCCCATTGAGCCGAACAGCGACAAGAGGATAAAACTTCGATATACCGAGGTCATGAAAAGCGATACTGGATTGATTGAGTATGTGTACCCTCTCAATACTGAAAAATTTTCATCCCTTCCCATCCGAACAGTCAGCCTGCAAGCATCTATAGAATCAAAGCGGCCTATAAAGTCGGTCTATTCTCCAAGCCATAAGGTTGATTTGAGCCGAAAAGGGGATTACAGAGCAACGGTCAGTTTCGAGCAGAACGATGTCAGACCGGACACTGATTTTGCGCTTTATTATTCCGTTGAACCTGAAAAAGGTAGAAATATCTCACTCGATCTTATGGCATATAACGAAAAAGACGGTGAAGATGGTTATTTTCTTCTGCTCGCATCCCCCGGTCTTATGGCAGAAAAAAAAGAAGTCGTTTTCAAGGATATAATTTTCGTACTCGACACATCTGGTTCCATGTTGGGACCCAAGTTAAAGCAGGCAAAAAAGGCTCTGGCATATTGCATCACCAACCTTAATAAAAAGGACAGGTTCGAGGTAATCAGGTTCAGTACCGAGGCCCAGGCCATGTTCGGCGGGCTTGTGGATGCCAGTAAGAGCAAGCGGAAACATGCAATCAAAAAAATTGACCAATTCAAGCCGCGAGGAGGCACAGCCATAGAGGACGCTCTGGTCAAGGCCGTTAAGTCGGCCAGAGAACACTCGGTTTCTGCCAGGCCCTGTTATGTTATTTTTCTCACAGACGGCAAGCCAACCATCGGCAATATAAAAAACGCAGAAATTATCGATTCTCTTTCAAGAGTTGTCACAAAACGCTTTGTGCGGGTTTTCTGCTTTGGCATTGGGGTGGATATCAACGCCCATCTGCTTGATAATATTACACAGAAAACAAAAGGTTCAAGCCAGTATGTTCTGCCTGAAGAGGATATCGAAGTCAAGGTATCACGATTTTTTGAAAGAATCGATAACCCGGTACTTACGAACATCAGCTTGAAAATTACCGGAGGCGTTCGGGCAGGCAGGATTTATCCATCGGTACTGCCTGATATTTTCAAGGGAGATCAGCTAGTACTGCTCGGACGTTACAGCGGAACAGGAGATGGAGCGCTCGTTTTAAACGGAATGTTCAACAACAGACAGGTTGAAATTGCAGATGAGACAATTTTTCCAAAACCTGGCAGCGCCTTGGCTCATGATTTCATTCCTAGATTGTGGGCAACACGGCGCACTGGATATCTTCTTGACCAGATTCGGCTCAATGGCGAGGCAAAAGAACTTGTAGACGAGGCTGTCTGGCTTGCCAGACGATACGGTATTGTGACACCTTATACATCCTATCTGATAATGGAAGATGAAGTCATACGAACTGCAAATCAACAGGGCCGCCCTCTGTTGCCCCGAACAAGTCCGGCAAAAGCAGAACCTGCCCGCCGTGAACTTAAAAAAAAGTTTGATTCCTTTAAAAAAGACAGGTCTGGATATTCTGGAGTTGGTTCCGCAAAGGCTGCAAATGCCCTGAAAAATGCAGAGTCACCGGAATCAGCCATGTTCGAGGCTGATATGGCATCACAAATCGGTGAAAAAGGAAAAAAACAGAAAAAACAAGACGGTCAGATTACGCGCTTTATCAGAGGCCGGGCATTTTACTGGAACGGGGAAGAATGGATGGATGCCAAAGCAGCCGAAACATCGAAAAATGATGTTAAAAAGATAGTGTTTGGGACGGATAACTACTTTGAATTGATAAAAAAACATCCTGATGCAGGTGCATGGCTTTCGGTTGGCAGGAAGGTACAGGTCAAAATTGGTACTCATGTATATTCGATCCGATAGTCGATGAAAAAATAAAAACTGCTATTTCCCCATTGCAATCCTTATCAGATTCTGTATATAATAAGGATTTAATATGAACTTTAACATTTTTAAAACAGGATTCTATGACGATGTCTGAAAAACGTTTACTGTCCGTCATCATCATCTGCTCGATGCTTATATGGCCTGTTTTTGCGCGTGCCGCCGGACCGGTTTCCTCTGAATCCGGCCAGCCTTCAATTGATACTCCTGAAGCTGCTGAAAAACCTTCAGGAGGACACTTGAAGATTATGGTGAATATGCCCAATGTGAAAATTTACCTTAATGGAAAAATTGAAGGGCTTGCCCATCCGAGTCGACCCCTTACGCGGGAATATCTACCGACCGGCCAGATTCTGTTACGCGGTGTGGTCAAGGAACACGAGCCTGTAACGAAAACAATCGAAATCATTGATGGAAAAACCATTGAAGCGATGTTGAACTTCGTTCCCAAGCCGAACAAAACTTCTGAAGCCGCAAAAAAAAAACAATTGAAAAAAAAGGCGGAGCAGGATAAAAAACCGGAAAATCAATCTGTTGAGGGCCTTTTTACCATTGATCAGATTCTTACATCTGCTGAGACCTGTTTTCAAAAAAAGCGGTACACGCTTCCCAAAGGCGATAATGCCTTCGATTATTGCCGCACCATAATACGGGCTGAACCGGAAAATCTTAATGCAAAAGAACTGATTTATAAGATTATGAATATTTACCGGTCATGGGCGATACGGGAGCGTGAAACCAAAAAAGTCACAAAAAGCCTGAAACACTGGCAGCAATATCTTCGAATAGGAGAATATGCGGTTCGAACATTCGATGATCATAAGCTTGCTAAAACGATTGAAATAGACAAACAGCAGATAAATCATATTGGTAAGAATGTTGATAGTCTCAAGGAAAAATTAAAAAAAGCCGATACCTATTTTATAGCCCAGCACTTTACATTACCAAAGAAAAAAAATGCGTTCGACATTTATATGGATGTGCTTGCCGAGGATCTGACCAACCGCAGCGCCAGATCCAGGATACGGGAAATGATGAAATATTACAGAAAATGGGGCGATTCAGCGTGGACTGCCAGAAGATTTTCCAGGGCTATCCAGTTTTACGAGCAATACCTTTATATTGTGGATACTGTAAGCGAATTGCTGCCAAATTCAAAATATCGTTCCCAGGCAGCCTCAATCAGAAAACGCATACGCAGGCAGGAGAATATCCGTTCTCTTTTAAAAAAGGCTGACAACCTTTTTGCCGCAGGCAGCCTGAAAATGCCCGAAGACAAAAATGCTTTCGATATTTACACGAAGGTTTTGAAGATCTCACCGGGTAATGCCCGCGCAGAAAAAAAACAGCTTGCAATTCTTCGCCACTATCTGAGAGAAGGCGATCAAGCCTTTGAAGAAGGCAGGAACGAGGATGCTAAAAGAGCATGGACAGATTATCTATATCTGGCAGACCGGGTTTTAAACTCAAAAAACGAAGCATTGATCAGACCGATCTATGACCGAGTTGTAAGCGATATAGGAAAATCTGAAAAACAATTTGATCTGACAAGGCTCTCAGATTTGAAAAAAAGCCTTGATGCAAATAATAAACTCTATGAGCAGCTCAAAATAAAAGAACAAGAAGACATTGATGTGGCCCTGGAAATAATAGAGGTCATGAATAAAATAATTTCCGATATGAAGAAAATTGAAATCGAATTGGGAAAAGGGACATCTTTCGACGATCACATATTGGAAATAAAGAACGCCCGGAAAGGCAAGGAAAATGAAATTCAACTCAGAAAATCAAAGGTATTCTAGAAAAGGTTTACAGATTATGAAAAATTCTTTTATACCCGGCATTCGATTCTGCCAGGGCTTATCAGGACTTTTTGCCCTGATTTTTTGTCTATCTGTACTGGTCTTGACTGGATGTGCAACCTTGCCCACCCTTGAACAGGCAGGAGATCGTGTAGCGGAAGCTGACAAACATTTTGAAGTGGTCAAGGGACTGGAAGTACAGACAGACTACCCTGATTTGTTTTCGTCTGCTAAAAAACAACTGGAAGATGCAAAGAAATATTTGAAAAAACGAAGCAGGAAAAAAGCATTTAATTTGTCGGAATCAAGCATTTTATCATCAAGAACGATTTTAAAACGCTATTATCGGGATACCGTCTCTGCACTCGCTATGAAAGTCAAAACACAGCTACAGAAAAAAGTAGGGCAGGACCCTGACAATCCTTTAAAGGATGAGATTCCCAAACTTGATGCAGTACTTGCATTTGCCAACGCCTTTGACGAAGAAGGCAATCTTGTCTCCATCTCAAAGGTATTGAGCGACCTGGACGAAATCATAAATATCAGTCAGAAGGTCTCAACTCATCTGACCGAAGTTCTTCATTCAGATATAACTTTTAGCCTGGGCAGATACGACTTGTCCGAGCGGGGGAAAAATTCTTTGAGAGCAGTTTTGAAGACAAGAATTTCAGGTCTCGTTTTTCCTGCAAATAAAGTTGTTCGGCTTCAGATTCGTGTTGTAGGCTTTACTGATTCATTGAGTTTTGGAAGAAATTCTGCTCTTGTAAAGCGTCTTAGCAAGGGAATTGAAACAGATGTCCCGCCCAAAAATCCAGAAAGACGGCGTTTTCTGAACAAACGTCTGTCAGAACATCGGGCAAAAACCATAGCAGACTTTATCAGCGCCCATATTTCCGAATACCTGCAAGCAGGAACTTACAAATTAAGAATTGATACTGAAATCCAGGGTCGCGGAGAAGAAATCCCTTCCAGTGTAAAACCACCCTATCCAATCCCGGATTCCCGCAGGCGTATCTGCAAGATTTATATCAATGCTTCAGGACATTGATTTACCTATGTTAAACATCGACCTTGCAACTGAAATGTTTTCTCTCAAAAGAGAGAATAACCCAAAACGACGTGATGCGACTACTTTTTCCTGCCTCGGCAAGCTTGCCGGGGCAGGTGCAGATGTCTTCGAAAGATGGACATCAGGTTTTGAGTCGATCATCCGAAACAGCATGGAAAAGGCTCCAGTTGCCGGACAGATCCTCATAGCCGGTCTGGCAGAATCGGGAATCATTCCGTCCGGGCTTTGTCATAAAATAGTAAGAGAACAGGGAATTGATGCTGACTGGATCTGTTCCACCAGAAGAACTTCTTCTGGAATACGTTTTACCGAAAGCCATTCCCACGCACCCGACCATATTTTGCCTCTGCCCGGACACCATCCAGACGAACTATGGTTCGTTGAAGATGAAATGACCACGGGCAGAACAGTTTTAAGACTTGCCCTGTGTCTGTCACGATTCATGAAAATAAGCCGCATCCGTTTTTTCGCAATCGCAGATATTCGAAGCCAGTGGAATACCCGCCAATTCGAAGCAATTCTTGAAAACTGCGGCATCGAATATCTGGTGGAATCGATCATACGTGAGCAGCCACTGAACGGAAAGCCTCCGGAAAATGAAGCTGCATCGGGTATCAGGATTGAGCATGACGAATCTTTGGAAATCAAGGAAAATTTTGAAAATTGCGCCGATAATATGGACAACCGGGACATAACCGGCTGGCTTCTTCCCGAATACAGACCTGCTATAGGAAGCTTGTCGGATGTAAGTCTAAACTTTCAGGGTACAGCCAGAGGTTCTCTGCTGGTAATCGGAGAGGCTGTGGATCTGGCTTTTCAAATGACCATTCAAAATCCAGAACTTGATTTTCATCATGTCACCTTGAGTCCGTGGGAGATCGACGGAAAACATATCACAAGCCGTATGGACATATGCTGCCAAACAGGCCATGGTGATAAATATTATCTTTACAACTACGAATCTGTCAAAACCCCGATTTATATCCTCAATGACCCTGTGGATACAAAAATAGCGATAGAACTTGAAAACTGCCTTTTAAAAAAAGGGATAGAAACTATGCCTCTGACTTCAATAATACGGATTGATACATGATCGACCAGTCATCCCCGGTTTCAAAAATGTGGAACCAGACAGTTTATGCAAAATTTGCCGGACAGGTTGATCCCTTTGAAGATCACCAGTTCTTTCGTCCCCTTGATAGAGCCTACACTGGCGATAATACTTTCTGGGAAACTCCTTCACCAGAACCGCCCTTGAGCAGCGAATTCTGGGAAACGGTCAAAAACCATCTTGATGATGATCGGATCAAAGAGGCAGCCATATGTCTTGCCCGCGAGATTTTAATGCACGAACCAGATCCGAATCGCCTGATATTTCCTGCTATTTTAAGAGCTGGAACACCCGTTGCAGACTGGCTTGTGAGGTTATTGCCAGGTTCTGTCGCTGTATCTGTCTCACTGTTTGCCGGGCTTGGTATTGACAAAACAGCGTTATCGCGAATCAAGTCCGAATATCCAGATCGAAAAATCGTATTCGTTGATGGCTGGACAGGTCGGGGAGGAGTTGCAAGGGAGATAAGAAAGACAGGATTAGGGCCTCTGGCAGTACTGATCGACCCCTGGAACTGGGCCGATTTTTCAGGAGTTCGAGAAGATATTTTCTGCCCGAGTGCATGTTTTACCGGCGTTGCGACACAAGGATTTTCCAGAACATTTTTTACAGGTGAAAACGAGTTGTTTGCAACCTATTCTTTTGCTGAAAAGTACTGGCGAAAAGATGTGGTCAAAGCATGGCAGGCCACATGTCCCAAACCGGAAGCAGGAGTAAAACCAGAAACAAAACCAGAAACGAAAACTGACACCCAATGTAACGATCATTTTGATACAACAGCTCAAAAACCAAAAGAATCGTTCTATAAACAGACAGACTTGAGGATTCACGCCAACGAAGTCTGCCGCGCTTTGATCAATGCCGACCCGGAAGAACTCTATTTTTTTCATGATAAAGATTTTGTTTCCCGCAATTTCAAACTTCTCCTTCTGCTGGCCGAACAACGCGGGGTAAAAGTGAATTACGATGATTTGCGACTCGCCGAATTAAAAACTTTTGTGGCATGCTCTTTGAGAGTCAAAAAAAATTGAGCGGAAAATGCCGGGCATCTGTCAAAAACCGGGCATCTGCCAAAAACCGAGTATTTATCAAAAACCTGAGATCTATTAAAAAATGGCTATGAAAAATCCCGCTCTGGCAGTCGATCTCGACGGCACTCTTCTGCATCCTGAACCAGAAGCCATAGCAGTTAAAGGAAGCAGCGGCTTTCAATACATGAGCAAAAAGGCAGGAAATCTTCTTGAAAGGATCAGCCAGAAGCTGCCGATTATCATCGCCACAGGACGAAATGCAGCAAGCATAAGCAGACTGACACAGCAATTATCCGATACATGTTTTGCAGGCTTTGTAATGGAAAACGGCATGGTGAGCCGGACATGTGCTGCACCCGCACACAGGAAACATGACCCCTGGCAATCCCTGGTTCAAGCATTGAAAGGATGGGAGAGGCTTGAAGAATATGAAAACTGTCTTGGCGTAAGGGTTCCCGATAAAATCGATTCTCCGCTGATTGCCGTGAAAAAAGCGATGGCTGCATCCGGAACAACCGGATTTATATATACCGAACCGAAAAAAGTATTCATATACCCTTCTGTTCCGAGCAAACTTGCGGGTATCAGGCAACTGGGTTTTGCGCCTTTTATCGTCATTGGAGATGAGAAAAATGACCTGGATATGATTGAGGCGGCTTTTCATCCAGCAACTTTGTGTACCGCTCATGAGAATGTTTTAAAATTTGTAGCGCAACAAAACGGGTATTGCTCGAAAAAAACCTCTCATGCAGCAACAGAAGATATGCTCGAATGGGCAGAAAATATCGTAAATAAACATTACTGAAATAAATGGAGATTTGTTCATGAAAAAACGAATTGCATCAATTATACTTTGTCTATTTACAGTCAGTTGTATCAGCGGCTGTGAAACATTGCAGCAAATGGAGCTGATCGATAGCCCAAAGGTGAGTTTCGAAGGCATGTCTTTAAGCGGCATTTCTTTGTTCGAGGCCACTCCGATCTTCAGGTTCAAGGTGAAAAATTCCAATCCTCTGGGAATTTCCGTGAGCAAGATATCATATGATCTTAAGATCAATAATAAAAAATTCGTAAACGGAGTTACTGACAAATACCTGCGTATTGATGCAGCCAGTTCCAATGTGCTGGAATTGCCGGTGACTTTCAACTATCTTGATCTTTTTGAAACCATGATGGATTTTATAAAAACCGACTCGGTAGCCTATGACCTGACCGGATCGATTGCAGCAGGCCCTTTTGCATTGCCTTACCAGACTGACGGAAAATTTAATATCCCGAATCTGCCGAAAGTTTCTCTTAATCAGGTGGAAATTTCAAAACTTTCTCTGACAGGCGCATCATTGGTGTTCAACCTGCAAATAGATAACGCCAACCAGTTTGACGTAAATATCAAAGCTTTCGATTATGGTATCAAACTTGGAGGCAGCCAGTTAGCGTCAGGTATAAAAAATTCTGTTTCCAGGATCGGAAAAAAAAGCAAATCTCAGATCAGCATCCCGTTAAATATCGATTTTGCAAGCTTCAGCCAGGCTCTTTACAGAGTTTTGAGAAACTCTTCTCCTGATTATGAATTGTCAGGAAATATGACTTTCGATATCCCCAAACTGGGCGATAGGAAATTTCCGTTTCACAAGGTGGGCAGAGTCCCTCTGGTTCGTTAAAACAGTATACTTTTGCACAACAATTTTCAATATAACCCAAGTTTACCACTTATATCAATGCCCTTTGTATAACAATCTGATTATACATGACTTATGGTTTTTAGCCCTAAAAAATTACGTCTAATAATTTGGCAAAAGATAATCCTTGACATATGACA
>JAUCGE010000073.1 GCA_030377965.1 Desulfobacterales bacterium HSG16 | reverse complement strand
CTCTTGGTATCTCAGGCATTCCTCCTGTAAGAGATACGACGATCATTCGACCTTTGATACAAACAAATCGATCCGAAATAATAAAATTTCTCGACATCAAGGGCATCCCCTGGGTTAAAGATGCATCCAACAACGACAGGCAGTTTTTAAGAAACAGAATCCGGCTTGATCTGATTCCTTTGTTGAAAAAATCATATAACCCGGAAATCATTGACTCTTTAAATCGGATGGCTTCCGTTTTAAGGTGCGAAGAAGACTGGATTGAGAGCATCACAACTCAAATGTACAACCAATGCCTGATATCGGAAAATATTCTTTGTGAAAACAGCCAGTCTGTAGTCTTTTCCGTTCAAAAATTTTGCATGATGCATATTGCTGCAAAGCGAAGAATATTGAGAAAAGCGGTTTTGCAGATCAAGGGAGATTTAAAAAGGATTCAATTATCACACATTGATGATGCCATAGACTTGTCGAACAGACAAGAATCTACTGTTATCAAGGGTATAGATCTCCCGGATGGCATCAGAGTCGAGCTGAATCATTTCCACCTGACTGTTTTAAAAAAAACCAATGATAAAAAATCTGCTGGTTCAAAAATTACAGCAGGAAAAACTTCGATAACTGATGATCCGGTTTTTACATACCAGATAAAAAAGCCAGGGACACTTTTTATCAGGGAAATAAACGCTCTGCTGAAAATATCTCTGTATCCCAGGCACTGCCTGCCGAATTTTCCAGATGTAAAAAATTTTGCGGGTATAAAAAATACGGAAGCATACTTTGATATGGATTTGATCAGTTTCCCTGTTATTATCAGAACACCTGTTGCCGGAGATCGCTTCATTCCCCTTGGAATAACAGGCGTTCAAAAATTAAAGAAGTTCTTCATTGACCACAAAGTTCCGAAATCAGAACGAAAGCTGTGTCCTGTTCTTGTCAGCGAAAATTCGATCTTGTGGATTGCAGGACATCGAATGGCAGACCCTTTCAAGATATCTCCATCGACTGAAACCGTGCTTAAAGCAGAACTTTTACTTGCTTAAACCAAAATGATGGTGCATATTAGGATATTTTATAATCTTTTTTTCAGGAGGTGTATTGATTGAACCCTGTATATAAAAATCTTGCGCTATGGATTGTGATCCTGTTGCTTATGATGACGGCTTACAATCTCATATACCAAAAAAATCCCATTGATTCGAATATCAGTTACACAAAATTTTTCGAAATGGTTGACAGTGGAAACATAGCCGAAGTTGTAATTCAGGACCAGGAACTTTTTGTTAAAAACACCCAGGGAACCCAGTTTAAAATTTATGCGCCCAGGGATAATGACTTAATTCAGCAACTCAGAGCCAAACGTGTGGAGATTAAAGCAAAACCGCCTGCCGAATCTCCCTGGTTCATAACTGTTCTGATCTCGTGGTTTCCTTTGCTTGTTTTCATCGGCGTATGGATTTTCTTTATGCGCCAGATGCAGTCTGGTGGGGGAAAAGCCATGTCTTTTGGAAAAAGCCGGGCCCGGCTTAATTCCGATTCTGCCCAGAAAGTCACATTTGATGATGTCGCAGGAATAGACGAAGCAAAGGAAGAACTGGGTGAAATTGTCGATTTCTTGAAAGATCCTAAGAAATTCACACGCCTTGGAGGACGTATTCCAAAAGGTGTCCTGCTGATGGGCCAGCCCGGCACAGGAAAGACTCTTCTGGGAAGAGCCATTGCCGGGGAAGCTGGTGTGCCTTTTTTCAGCATCAGTGGTTCCGATTTTGTGGAAATGTTCGTTGGAGTCGGTGCTTCCAGAGTCAGGGATCTTTTCGTGCAGGGCAAAAAAAATGCACCCTGTATAATATTTATTGATGAAATTGATGCTGTAGGCAGACATAGAGGAGCAGGACTTGGAGGCGGGCATGATGAGAGGGAACAGACCTTGAATCAGTTGCTGGTGGAAATGGATGGGTTCGAATCGAATGAAGGAGTCATTCTGGTATCTGCAACCAACCGTCCAGATGTCCTTGACCCAGCATTGATGAGGCCCGGACGATTTGACAGGCAGGTATCCGTTTCCATGCCAGATGTCACCGGAAGAGAAAAAATTTTGAAAGTTCACATGAAAAAAACCCCTTTAGGCCCTGATGTCGAAACTATGACTCTGGCTAAAGGAACTCCCGGATTTTCAGGTGCAGATTTGGAAAACCTCGTCAATGAAGCCGCTCTTCTAGCAGCCAAAAGGGACAAAGATCATGTCGAAATGATTGATCTGGAGGAATCCAAAGATAAAGTCTATATGGGACTGGAACGAAAATCAAAGGTCATCAGCGAGGAAGACAGGAGAGTAACAGCCTACCACGAAGGCGGCCATGCTCTTGTAGCCCGTTTTCTCCCTGATGCAGATGCCCTGAACAAAATAACCATCGTTCCCAGAGGCCGCGCTCTTGGTGTGACATGGCTCCTGCCAGGTGAAACTGACCATGAATTCAAGGAAGATCTGGAAAGCCATGTGGCAGTATGCTACGGCGGACGTATTGCTGAAGCGATGATTTTCAAAAAAATCAGCACTGGCGCAATTCAAGATATCAAAAATGCCACTCAAATAGCCCAGAACATGGTCAGATTATACGGGATGAGCGAAGAACTGATGCCTATTTCATTTGCAAAGAACGAAGAACAGATATTCATCGGACGTGAAATCTCTCAACACAGGGATTATTCCGAAGATACCGCAAAAAAGATTGATGCTGAGATTAACAATATTGTCAGCAAGGCATATAAAAGAGCAAAAGCTGTATTGGAAGATAATGTTGATATCCTTCACAAACTGACGGATATGCTCATTGAAAAAGAAACTGTTCTGGGGAAAGAACTTGATGAACTCATTATATCCATGAGGCCGGGAATAACTCTTCCCTCAAAAGGCGATGATGACAAATCAGAACAAAGTGAGAAAGATGCAAAAACTGTCAAGGAACCTATAATTTCATAAATCACAGGATATTTTTCCCTGACAAATAATATTTTTATGATCGGCAATCTGATTGCCGATCAGTTTTCATTAATAGTAAAAATCGAAAGTAAATAATGCAAACCTATCGGATTTCATGGAAAGGCCATTGTCTGGAACTCGGTTCAAAAACCCAGGTCATGGGCATCCTTAATACCACTCCAGATTCTTTTTCAGATGGCGGTCATTTTTTCCGGCCCGAAGAAGCTGTAATTCAGGGGCAAAAAATGTTTGAGGCCGGGGCTGATATCATTGACATCGGAGGTGAATCCACCAAGCCTTTTTCAGAACCAGTCTCAATCGAAGAAGAAACTCGCCGAGTCATTCCTGTCATCGAAAAACTGGCCCGGCTTTTACCAGTTCCAATCTCCATTGATACCACCAAGACTGTTATCGCCAGGCGCGCCATTGATGTAGGTGCATGTATAATCAACGATATCAGCGCCATGAAATCAGATCCAGACATGGCATCCTTTGCTGCCGAATCAAAAGTTCCTGTCATACTCATGCATATGAAGGGAACTCCGAAAAGCATGCAGGTCTCACCTCAATATGACGATCTTGTCAAAGAAGTACGAGACTTTTTTAAAAGTGTGATTGCCGATGCTCGAGAACATGGAGTTGACGAATCAAAAATTATTATCGATCCGGGCATCGGTTTCGGCAAAACAATGGCTCATAACCTTATGCTCATCAATAATCTGGAAAAATTTCAAGAACTCAATGTGCCGATTCTTGTGGGTACATCCAGAAAGTCTTTTATACGTAAACTGCTAAAAAGTCCGGCAGAAAAAGATATTCCGCCAGATCTGCCGATTGTGGAAACCGGAACCCAGGCAACTGTTGCAGCATCTATCATAAACGGCGCTCATATAGTTCGTGTCCATGATGTGACCAATACCTGTGCAACAGTCAAAATTATAGATGCTATAAAAAATGCATAATCTCTTTCGGATTATAAAAATACCCACGCCAGTAAATCAAACCGGTAAACCGATGAATCAAGGAACCAACCAATGAACAAATCCCTGTTTTTTACAATCATATCAGCCATTGTCATGCTTTTTTTTATATCCTGCGGTCCTGCCCTGGAAGTACGAAAAAACCAGGAAGAAGCATCAAGAAAACTGGGAGAAGCCTATATGGCCGAAGGAAATCTTACAGCAGCTCTTAACGAACTTCTCAATGCGCAAAAACTATATGACGAAGATCCACTGCTCCATATGGATCTTGGGCTTGCTTATATGGGCAAGAAAAAAGCGGATCTGTCGATTGAACACTTTAAAAAAGCCATAAAACTGAGTCCTGGTTTTGCAGCAGCCCAGAACAATCTGGGAACGGCCTATCTTACTAAAAAAGAATGGGACAAAGCCATCGAAATATTTTCCGAATTAAAGGAAAATATCCTTTACGCAACTCCCCATTACCCTCTTACCAATCTCGGATGGGCCTACTATAACAAAAATGAATACAATAATGCTGAGAAGTATTTCAAGGAGGCCTTGAAATTAGAACCTGAGTTTGCACTGGCCATGAGAGGACTCGGATTGACGTATATGGCTCAAAACCAAGCTGAGAACGCTGTTACTACATTTGAAAAAGCTCTGAAAACTGCCCCTCGTTTCCTCCGCGTATATATTGATCTGGCCACGGCTTATCAGATAGCAGGAAACAGAAAAAAAGCTGTAGAAACCTGCAAAAAAGCTCTTGAACTGACAAAAGATAATCATCCTGCTCTTGCCGATGAGATAAACGAAAAGCTGAAGTTACTTCAGTAGGCGTAACATCGCTCTTTTTCAATTTCCTTCTTTTTTATAACCCACCCATATATTTTTTTTCAGACACATCGCCAATATAAGTATCTCAGCAAAAATTTTTTAACATTCGTGCAGGATGGAAACAATATACTTATGGTCAGAGCAAATGGTGAGCAGCGCTTTGTTTTTTGATGCCGAATGCAGCCATAAAGAGAAGCATTTGAATTTACAAGGATTAAGTTTTTGAGTTTGTACCATCGCAACGTGTAAATTCAAGTGGTTATGGAAAAACTTGAATTGAATTAAAATTTCCAACAGCCTGCTGGCAAAAAATGGGACTGCCCCAATTAAAATGATATAATCATGTGTTACAAAGTTTCAGATATGAACTTTGCAGAATCACAAGTCGATCAAATTTGATTGGGGCAGTCCCGCCAACAAATGCGGATATTTTATTATTGGAAAAGTCCTGAAAGAGTTAAGATGCTATTACATCAACAGCTTCTTAACTCTCTAAGCCATTGAAAAATCAGTCCAGAGTCGTACTCAATATATTCCCTGAACAACCAGGCGCTGCTCCTCCTTCATCGCATTTCGGAGTAAACGTCAGAGATACACCGACAAGTGGCGTGTAATAAAAAACGATCGGATTATCCGTTCTGGGATCTAACAGATCACGGAAAGTTCCTTTAAAGCTCAAGGCCAAGACATCAGAAAATGTCAATTGATATACCAGCGTACTTCCGTCAAGCCCAGTAAAATCAGAGCCTGCTATTGGTGGATTTCCATTATCATCTTGGAGATAAACTATAAACTGAGTTCTATTATCAGCACACCCATACTCTGCATAGTATTCTGACATTACCCTGTGTGTTTCCTTCATCTCCGTGATTGGTCCAGAAAACAAAACCACAGCTCTGGCCATTATAAAATTGCTCAAACCATTTTTGCTAGCCCTCCATTGAGGTTCTCCGGCAGTTAAGCCTGCGGTTGCCTTGTAGAAATTAATTCCTTCGCCACCGACATACAGTGTTTTTGTTTTTCCGTAATTATCCGTATCCACAGCAAGGACATGTTGAGCGAACAGAGTTTTATCGTCTGGAGGATCGAACATTGGCAATTCTAAACTGGCTTCTCTCCAGTCACCTGGCTTCATGGAACCATCCGCATTCAGATCGTGTACATAGACATTACCTACCGCATGAACTTCTGACGGCCCGTCAAAATAAGTAACGGCATATAATAATTTATTGCTCGCATCAATTGCAATATCCTTGATCGTCCTTCCGTCATCCCTGGTAGTTGAAAAAGTGAACATATCACCAGCCTCAAATGCCTGCCCCCCGCTCGAAACTGTAAAAGATATTTCACCTTTATCTGATTCGTATGGCATATCGGTATCGGTATAACAGTTCTTAGTCTGAACTCCTGATTCACTACCACTGACCTTGAAGTATTTATCAATCACATCACCAGTCACATCATCAATCTCAGTCACATAAGTGAGAGTCCAGTTTTCAGAAATACAATCGGGGGAAACCGCTACCTTGCTCATTACACCATTTCCCTTATTATTGAAACTGACTACTGGAGTACTGGCACTCAACCCTTTACCCATACCGCTGGCATATTGTGTCCAGTTGCTACCGCTTCTGGTACTGACCCATACACCTGCCTGTTCAGTACCCGCATAAAGGATGTCATTCTCTTCACCATCGGCAAACGGGTGCAGGACAAGGGTATTGATGGAATCACCTGCAAAAGACGATGGGTTTTTCCAGGTTGCTCCACCATCGGTACTTTTGAAAACACCGTTTGAAGTCCCTGCATATAATATTGCTTTTGGACCTTTTGAAACCGGGTTCTGACTACTTTTAACTTTAACGATGTCTTCGACATATGTTCCCTGACCGAGACCTTTTTCAGCAGGCTTAAAATCTTTGCCATTACTTGCGTAATACAAACCTTCACCCCTGGTTCCAACCCAGACATGTTGAGTAGAACGGACAGTAAACGTTCTCACATTTCCTGTGCAGTCAGGTTTACCATCATTATCATTATCTTCATTTCCCGGATATACTTCATACGGTGGATTGGGAGGCTCATCAGGAGTCTTTACCTCAAAGCATGGAAGCTCTGTTAAATCTCTATATTCTATTTCATAAGTTGTACTGTTACAATCTTCGTTGTCACACCCGTCATCATCTGCCAGTACGGATACTACTGCCGCATCCGACTGAAACACTCCCGCCCACCTTTCAGGATCATTACTGTTCCAGTTCAACCCTCCATCAAGACTTTGATAAACGTTGCCTTTTCCAAGATAGCCTGTTGCAGCATAAATAGTGTTGGAATTATCCGGATCGACGGAAATATCGTTTACATAAGGATCAATCCAGTTTTGACCAGCGTGCTGCGATGAACGGCTTATATTCTTCCATGTGGCTCCAGAATCCATAGATAGATAGACACCCCCTCCATCCGTACCCGCATAAATGATGCTGTTATGTTCCGTATCTTTGACTATTTCAAGACATGTGACATGGGTTGTTCTTCCCCCATTTACAGCCTCGGCTGTTATCGAGGTCATACCCTGCATCGGAACCGGCCTTGCTGCACTTTCAAGTTTCGTCTCTGCAATACCGTTAGTGGTTGTGCTGCTTCCCGGTACGAAAAGACCACCGGTATTGTAGGTTTTGAATGAAATAGCAGTATTGTCCGGAATAGAATTACCATATCTATCGCCTCCATCTATGGAGACAGAATTCTGTATTCCGGCAGTGTTCAAGCCTGCTATATTCAGGAACTGGGAACGAATTCCAAATTCCTCACCTACGGGAGGCCCAGCTTCGATAGCGATCTGACTTGTGGTAGTCGTAACGTTGCTGTTATTGTTATAGGTTGCCTTAATACTCACAGGACCGGATTTAAAACCACTTCTCAGAACAGTCCCAACCTGTCCGCCGACCGTGTAATCGAAGAGAGGGGAAATAGCTTCTCCGCCATTAGGCCCGCTCAATATCTCGAAATTGACCCTGTAACCATCCGCCACAGCATTTCCCATGGAATCATTTACCGCAAACAGAATCTGTGATGTCCCCTGCCCGCCAGTACCCTTGATATTGATGGACACAGGATCTGGATAATCGGGTACTACTCTGATAAAATTGGGAGAAGGCTGGATGCTTATGGGTTCCGATCCGGTAACTTCATTCCATGTAGCGGTTATTGTAACAGTGCCTCCTTTTGTGCCTGCCAGAAAAGAAGCCTTGGCTTCACCACTTGCATCTGATTTTCCATCATTTATCGGAGTAATTTGACCGAAACTCAAGTCATCCATTTCAAAAATAACTTCTCCGCCCACTACTTTAGCACCATCTGCATTCTTCAAAGTGGCAGTGATAATAGCGGGTTCCTGTTCCGAATTCACTCCTAATCCAAGTAATGAATTAGGAATTATTATAACAGATACGCTTCCAGGAGTATATTCAATAGCGATCTCTTTTATTATGCCCCTGATCTCCTGGGTATCTTCATCATATGTCGTGCCTGCGCGTATGGTGACCGTTTCCCTATCATTATTTCCAGCAGTCAGTGTCACAATTGCTATTCCACCTGCAACACTGTTAGAGGTAGTTTTTTCATCCCCGAACTGCCCACCGCCATTCTGCATGATGCCAAAATAGACAGGTGTTCCGTCAGGCGCATTCCCGCCTCCCACAAGAGTCAATTTCGCACTGATAGTCGCCTGACTCTTACCGTCAGCAGGCAGAGTTTCTGGAGTTGCAGTCAACTCGATACTGGCGATCTGAGGGCCGGTCAACTGTATTTCAACAGGAGTAGATGATATCCCGTTCACTGCCTGAACCGTAATGATATCTTTGCCTTCGTCAGGCACATAGTTGGGAGCGGTATAGGTAACGACAGCAACGCCTTCACCGTCTGCTGCACCTTCACCGCCTGTAATTGCCGTTCCATTATTGAGGAAACCAAATTCTGCATCCAGAGTCAGTCTTACGTCAGGCACATAATTATCCTTTACGTCATATACGACTATCCTGATAGAACTGGTTGCGTCAGGCCCGATGGTCAGGTTCGCCGGACTTGCGGAGACCTCTATCCTGGCAGGAGATCCGGCAATGAAATTGATTTCCTTGATACTGGAAACCCCTCCAGATGTTGCTGTTATGGTGGCTTTTCCTACATTCGTCGGACTGAAAATTTCGACCTGTGCCACCCCATTTTTCGTAGTGGCATTCAATTCCGTATCTGTACCAGCCGTCGTGCTTTCGGAATCGTTGAGAAAACCAGCAGTCGTTATAAATGTAACTGTAGTTCCATCAGGGGCTACGTTACCATTCTCATCAGTTACAACCGCCTTTACCCTGGCATGAGATTCTCCGTCTGCTATTATGTCCTCTAACCCGACAGTCATATCTACAGACTTCACGATTATATCAATCAGAGTAACCGTAGCTGTTCCGAGTGTTTCTCCGGAAGATGAAAGTACTGTTATAGTATCAGAGGTATTCTTTTCTGTAGAAGCCGTATAGGTTACAGTAACAACTCCGTCCGCAGTCGTACCCATGTCGGCTGACAGAAAGCCGGTTCCAGACAAATTAAAACGAACGATTTCACCGTCTGAGACCAGATTAT
This sequence comes from Desulfobacterales bacterium HSG16, assembly GCA_030377965.1. Lineage (GTDB taxonomy): Bacteria > Desulfobacterota > Desulfobacteria > Desulfobacterales > HSG16 > JAUCGE01. Next base: position 9,420 of record JAUCGE010000073.1, on the reverse strand, counting down.
CCTTATCATCCCTGACTCTTACTGTTATTGTGCTGGTGCTGCTTCCGTCAGCGCTTAGATTGGGAGGCGTTGCGATTACCGTTGCACTGACAGGCGAACCAGGCGCAAAATCTACCTTCACGCTTCCATATATTTCAGGATATTCTTCGACAGTGGCAGTTATAGTGGTTGAACCAACAAAATCTGCACTCTTAAGAGTTACTATTGCATCACCATCCTGGGTATTTGCGCTCGCTGAGGACAGAGTACCATTGGTTGATGTAAAGACCACCGTCATGCTTTCTCTGATGTCATTTCCAAGAATATCTTTGACTGTTGCCTTGATCTGGCTCTCACTTGTTCCGTTTGCAAGAATCGAAGAAGGGGCTGCAGTCACCTGTATTGTAGCTGGATCAAGATATGGAGCTTCATCTGGATTATAGGGCGAATTTGACAAAGAACATGTCGTAGCATCAATGGCAAGGGCTTTTGTCCATGTCGTAAGTGTGGAACGAGTCTCAGTTCCAAGCACTGTTGTGGAAGCAGAGATTTCAACTTCGACCCATTGAGCATATTCTTTCATATATATCCAGTCAAAGGTGGCAATCCCGTTATCATCGGTTTCAACAAAAGCATCAATTGTTCCGGCAGTGGAATTTTTGGGAGTCAAATCACCGTCTTTGTTCAAATCTTCACCAGGATCATGAATCAGATTTCGGTTAATGTCTTCATTTTCGTATTCTCCTGTAGGCAGTAAACAACAGCCAGAACCATTTGTACAATTCACCCAGTAACCCGTTCGATACTTTGACGGCCATAACTTGAGGCTGACTTTGGCTTTGGGAACCGGGTTGCCGTTGGCATCCGAAACAATGGCCATCATCGGCACCTTATACGCTGTACCACCTTCAATAGATTCGGCATTGCTGCTCTGACCAATTACCACAGATCCTGCAGTGCCTCCAATAACTATATTGAATGTGGCAGGGGCAATATCATCGCGGCCCACAACTTTCGCCTGAACAGTTACTCCGTTAGCTCCTGAACTCAACTGACCTGAAGTGAAGGTAGAAGTTGCAACACCGAATTCATTTGTAAAAGAAACAGGCGGATTGATGATTTCTCCGCCGGTGGAATTGGCACCGATAGAAAATGCAACCGGCGCACTGCCCACTACCTGATCATTTTTGTTTTTAACTGTAGCCGACAATATGATGCTATTTTTCAATTCCAGAGTACTCGGAGCTACAACAGAAGCATTACCCTGCAGCGCTATCTGGAAAGCATCGGTCAAAGGAGCAGTAATCGCTACTGTAAGGGAATCAGACACTCCCTGTACCTGTTCATCAATCACCTGTACAGTGGCAATACCTGTACTGTTTGCTGAAAGATATGCGAATGCTATTCCGTTCACTACAGGAACGTTTGCTTTAACAGTATTTCCATTTTCCCAAAAACCCAAAGTAGTGGAAAACATGACAGAATCACGGCTTGGAGCGCTTATCGCCACTTTCAGTCGATAATTCTGCCCGGTTTCAGGATCAGTTCCCATATATAGAAGAGCGGGGTCATCAGGTTCTTCTATATAAAACTGTTCTCCTACGGAACTGACGGTGTAGGCCTGATTTGCCGTAGCTCCAAGAGTATCCACCCTGAGCATGGCATCACCAAGCACATGTTTGCCCTTAACCTTCAGAACCAGAGTGCCGGTAACATCTGTCTTCCACTCACTATATCCGGGAGCTAAAGACCATTGAAGCAGATCTTGATCCACTTCACTGTTAGCAGGGTCAACGCTCCTGATCTCTATTTCCGCTCCATATATCGTCTGTTCCCCCGCGTCTTTGGCGACAATAGTCAATGTATCTTCACCAAGATTGGTTTTTTCCGGAGTTAAGACCACGACAGTACCGACAACCTTGATCGGCACGCTCTTGGAAGGAAGTCCATCTACAGTTGCAGAAATACTTACGGTCTGGTTTCTTTTCTCTACGGTTCCAGACGAAAATTCGATTGCAGCTATACCATTTTCATCGGTTTTTACCCTGGATTTGTTGATCTGGCCTCCTGTTGCCGTAAATGTCACAGTGATATTCTCATATGGTGAATAATTAGAATCCAGGACAGTGGCAGTTATGGCAGCATGATCGGAATTATCAGATTTTACGTAGATTTTATCCGTAACGATGGATAGACTTTCAGGAGCTGCTATAAAGCTGACAGTTGCAATACCTGTCACTCCGCCGGCAGAAGCGCTGACAGTAGCCATTCCAACCTCTTCAGAGCTGGTCAGTGTTACGCTGGCTAATCCGCTTACAGTTGTAACACTTGTAGCGGACAGTGTCCCGCCTGAAGATGAAAACACCACTGGAGTTCCATCCGGCATTGGGTTGTTTTCACTGTTTATTACTTCTGCCGTAATTTTGGTGACAGCCTTGCCGTCTGCCACTACATATTCGTCTGCTGCTGTCAGAGTTAAAGAAGATGCTGGCTTTTGCTCTGTCAAAATAACAGATGCCACCTCACCTGGTTCCATTTCAACTTCGGTGGAAGATACGACACCTGTATCCGGGTTGATATTAACTACCTTAAATCTTCCATCAGGAGGAATTGGTACGTCTCCTGCAAAAAAGCTGCCGTCTCCGGGAACTTCTATAATATCGTCTCCTACAAAAATAAATGTTCCTGGATCTGCATTGCCTCTTATGGTCCCGGTTCGAGGTACTTCGTAGAAAATTCCGTAAACTCCTCCCGAACGAATTGACAGAGAAGTACCGTCTTCAGGCGTATCGTCTGTCTTATGCCCCGTATCCACCCATGTATGTTTTTCAGGATCGAAATGCAGAATACGAACACCCACAAGACCTGCCGGATTCGGAAGATTCAGGGTAAATGTGGGTATAGATCCCAGATTGCTCATAGTCAACCTGCCCGGGTAAACTACAGTTATTGTATTCGCTGCCTGTTTTCCGCCGATCAGAGTATCAGAGGTGGATAAAGTGGAAGGAGCAGGTATCGGCAAAGGAAGCGGATCGGAAAGGTCAATATACTCTACACTGATATCCGCATTTTTGAGATTGCTCACTTCACCAATATTGAACCAGCCATTGTTATATCCTGATATGTCAAGAGTTACGACCCTGTTTTCAATCTGATTCGAAACGACCTTGCCTCCCGAAGAAGCGAGGATATTTGTCATAGGCGCTTTTGCATTATGCATTAAAATGGTTTGCTCTTTTACAGCTCCAGAAGACAAATCTGGTAGCTGATAGACATCCACATACCCACGCCTTGATGCCAGAATCGTGTGTAGTTCTTCTGCCACGTTCAAACCAAACTGACCGTTGATGTCTGTTGTCCCTTTAACAATCTCGCTGAAAATCGTCAATTCAACTCCCGATATGCTTGATCCGATTTCCCCATAAATAGTACCTGTAAAATTATATACAGGCTGTGGAGGCAATGTGGTGGTTGTAGTACCTCCGTCTCCGGTTCCGGTTCCGCTGGTATCGTTTGCACCGCCTACAGAACCGCATCCTGACATAAAAAAAAGCGCGAGCAATATCGCCACAAAACAGATTATATATGAAAACAGATTCTTTTTCATGAAAAAAGCCTTTCAATTAATGGTTCTTGACAAAACTCAATATGTGTTTCACACATTAAAGACACCCCTGATTTAATATACACTCTTATGACTGGAATTATAACAAACAAATCGCGATTATTCCGCTTAATTTTTTCCAATCATTTAAATCTATTAATTATATAAATTTTACAAAATTTTCCACGGTTAATATTTCCGATGCTTCACAATATCCTGGAGTACAGAGACCTCCTAAGTTGTGGAAACCTCGGAGGCCTGTATACAAAATTTATGCACAGATATTTATATCAGTACTGGCTCTGGCGTTGCTCCAATTGAACTATTCTAGGAGTGATGAAAATCAGCAACTCGTCCTTCTTGAGTTCTTTGATTTTCGATTTAAACAGCCATCCGAGAATCGGAATTCTCGAAAGCCCGGGAACACCGCTGTTTGTTCTGGTCATGTTTTCTTTTATTATACCACCTATCACAAAGGTATCTCCATCATTGACCAGAAGTTCCGTAGATGCTTTGTTTGTTGAAAGGGCTGGGCCATCAGAAGTCTGCTCGTAAACATCGTTCTTATCGATTTCCACTTTCATGGAAATCCGATTATCCGGGGTGATATGGGGAGTTACCTGAAGCTTGAGATCAACCTTTTTAAATGATATGCTGATCTTGCCGTCGTCCACTTGCTGGTACGGATATTCGAATCCCTGACTGATGGTCGCTGACTTATTATCCAGAGTCAACACCCTGGGCGAAGATATGACATTTCCCTCTTTCCTGCTTTCCATTGCCATTAATTTAGCATCCAGCAGCAGAGGGCTTCCAGCCAGTCTGGCAAAATTGAACCCTATGGTTCCTGCAGCAGCACTTGACATCGGAAGGTTGACAGCCATACTGGTGGCGTGAGTTCCACCCAGCATATCATACCCTCTCTGAGGACCGATTCCGGCCTTTGCCTCATTATCATTTTTGATACCAATATCTGCACTCCACTGGGTTCCGATTTCTCTGTTGAATTTGCTGCTCGCCTCTACTATCCTGGCCTCAATGATTACCTGAGGAGTGACTCTGTCAAGTTTTTCCACAATCTCTCTGGCCTGTTTTATCTTATCTTTTGTATCGGTCATGATTATCATATTGGTACGTTTATCGACACTAAGTGTTCCGCGATCAGGTGTCTTGATCTGCTCAAGATGCGGCTTGATTTCGCTTTCAGCATCAGAATAGTTGATCGCTATATATACGGTATCAAGTTCTTCCAGCGCGATCTCTTCTTTTCTCATCGCAAGTTTTGCAGCCGTTATTTCCTGTCTTTCAGTCTCTTCTTTTTTCAGGGTTTCCAGGGTTGCAACTCGAATGATATCTCCTTCAAGAGTTTTGCCTAGCTGGTTCATTTTAAGCACCAGGTCAAGTACCTGATCCCATGGAACAGGATGTTCCAGCGTCAGAGTCACTTTTCCAACCACATCATTATCAACAGCGAAGTTTTTGCCGCTGACTTCCCTGAGAATACGAAATACGTTTTTGATATCGGTTTCAAAAAAATCAAGGGCAATTTTTTCACCGCTATACGTTTTAGCTGACATCCCGCCACTCAAATCGGAAGGTTCCTCAATTCCATCGGAACCTGCCATTCCTGTATCGGGTATACTATCGAAAGATTCGGGGATGGGAGAAGGTTTACCAGCAGAAGCGGCTGCACGGTTCTGAGAAAATGTCATATCAGGCTCGAATGTAACATCAGATTTAGTGATCCCAGCGTCTGTAATATTACCTGGAATGTTACTCGGCCGGGCATATGAGGTTGTTTCCAATGCTGTACTCGAAGCAGATGCAAGATTGCTATCGGAAATATCTGTTCCGCTTGAAGGTTCTGCAATTTTCGGAGCTATGGACGAAGCTTCGAAATGAAGCGCTATAAGATTATCCGATTGCTCAATAAAATTAGGAACAGCTTCACGCAAATTGATAGAAAAAACACAAGCTCTTGAATCAGATGGATTTTTTGCCGGGATGATCTGGTCTACAGCACTGTCAAATCTGGAGGTAACCAACGGCTGTTGTCTATATCCGGGTATCCTTGTATTAAACAATTCCAATTCCATTTTCTTCTCACCGGTCTGACGCAGATCATATTCTATGGATCTTGTGGTCCCTACAATCAGGGTAGCTTTGCCCGCTTCCTCCGGGATAAATTCGATCCTGTTCACCCATGCTGGCTTTCCACTGTAATCTTTCCTTGATACTGCACGTTTTTCGTTTTTTTCGACCGCAGGAGCAGGCTTTATAACACTTTTAATGCCACCTGACTGGGAAAGTCCTTCACCTTTTCCCACATAAATTACAAGACCATTTTGATCAGTATGAGCGGAAAAAGAAGAAAGATATTGCTCCTTTGTTTCAATACTTAGCTGAAAACGATCTGGGTGGGTTTCATGGCTTATCTGACGAATCCACTGAGTGTCGACAGGAAAAGTGGATTCTTTTTCAAATGGGTTCTGGATATTGTAAATATCGAAAACAATCCGCGGTGGATTCTCAGCCACCCTGGCCTTATAATTTTTGATGGAGTCATCTCCTCTGATCGTAACCATAGTACTGTCATCAAGCTGGGTGGCATAAACAGATTTAAGCCGGTTTGCCGGCCCGATACCTGCTGTTCTTTCAGATGATTCAGGGGATACTTTTTTCGATGCCGCATACCTTACGGCAGGACTCAGTATTTCTCCTTTTCCAACATGAATCATAAGACCATTGTCAACAGGATAGGCTGAAAATTTAGATAGATACACTTTTTCCGTATCCAGCACGAGTCGAAGTCTGTCCGGATAGGCAAAATATCTTATACGCTTGACCCATTTAGTTTTGACAGCCACCTGCTTTTCATTTTTATAGGGGCTTTTGATATTGAAAAAATCAAAAACGATTCCAGGAGGACTTTCGATGGTAAAAGCCTTGTAATTAGCGATAGCTCCATCAGCGCCAACAAAGACTTTGAGGCTGTCATCCTCCCTGCTGGCATAAACTGATTCGATCCTGGTTGCAGTATGATCAATTTCGGTAACTGGTTGAATAATTTCCGCATCACCTTCGTCAAGGCCTCTGGTATCAGACATTCGGCCATAAGAAGTCGGCCTTACTCCTCTGCTGAAAAGGATATCAATATTGTTGCCTTTACGGCTGATATCAGGTGTCGCATCATCAGGTGATATATTTTCCTTGAAAAGAATTTCTACTTTTGTGGCATTCTTTTTCCCATCCAGAACTGAAACATCTATAGATTCAATGATATTGCCGTCAGGAGTAAAAGCCGTTTTTTCCGCAGTCAAAGCAGTATCGGAGAAAAAAAGGATGACAGCCGGTGGGAAAGGACGTTTTACAGGATAAAAATTCAGCATCTGATCGCCTTCTAAATGCAAACCTATGGAATCCGGTTGCTCAATCAATTCAACCTGTGTGATATGCTTCAATATTGACGCATCCTGCTGTTGTCCCTGGAATCTGTTAATGGGAGGTACTCCAGATTTCTTTTCAACACCTGATGCACATCCGATAACCACAAAAACCCACAGGATAAGGGCTGCCATTCCAAAACGTTTCATTGTTTTTTTTGTCATTCTACATTTCATGATAACCTTCTCCAGGAGGCTTCTGTAATTTCATCACTCTTTCCCTGAATGTAACATTGCCAGAAAAATCAGAATCTTCTTCCAGAACAATCACCTTGTCTTTTAATATCTCCGAAACTTTACCTGCGTTAATACCGATATATGTGCCTTTTGTGATAATATATCCTTTTCCGGAAGTTTCTTCCACAAGAGCCCTGTTCCCAGCACCGGCTCGAACGATTCCAACAAGTTTCAACTGACTCAGATCGACTTTTTCAAGCGGAGTTCGCGGGATACGCTTTGCTTTAGCTGGTTTTTTTCTTCCTCTTTTTTTCTCTTCAGCCGCCAACTTGGCTTTGGCCTCAAGTTCCGCCCTGCTGTCGGCTGGCTCTTCCTCCTTGAACAAAGGTTCAAAAGGATCGACTCTGTTCTTGGGGTCATACCTTAAAGAAGCTACAAGTCTCTTCTCGCCCCAGGCTTTTCCTCTGCTACCAACTCCTATATTGCCCCCGGAATCTCCTTTGCTTCCCATAATTGAATCAACCGGTTTTGTCCCGGAAACTTCATTATCGCCAACAGCAGTTTCCTTTTCAGCCAGAATGCTTTCAGAATCAGGTATAGGTGGGGGCTGAAAGCCTTCCTCTTCAATTGATGACTCAGCATCTCCATCAGTATTCACTTCGTCAGACGCAGAAGATATCAGAGCAGGTTGCTCCAAAACAGCTTCGGCTGACTCAGCTATATTCGATTCTCTGTCAACAGATTCATTTTCTGCAGGGGATGCCACACTATCGAGTTTCTCTTCCGGCTCTGCATCTACTTCGGCAAGAGGTTTTTTTTCAGATACCGACGTTTCCGGAATTACAGATGATTCGACATCACCTGCTTTTGACGACTCAATGGGCTGTGACTCAATGGGCTGTGACTTGACAGGTCGTGACTCGACGGGCTGTGGATCAACAGGTCTATCAGGATGGGAAGATTCTGTTTCTGCCAAAACAGTCTCGTCAGGCATTGTTTTGTCTGACGCATCACTTTCTTTATCTTCATTGACACCCTGCCCCGAAATTTTATCCTCAGAATCCTTGTCCCGAGATGTAAGGCTTATTTTTTTTTTAATAACGCCATCTTCTTCAGGAGAATTCGATGAATCATCGCATCCCACTATCAGAAGGCATAATATACAATAGATAATAATAATGAGGAAACAAAATCTGTTCATGATGTTATTTCTTCTTTTCCGATGCCTCTACAACAACAGGCACATCAAGGAATTTATAGGTAACGGCAGTGCAGGTAATTTTCAACCTGCCTCTTTTTCCATCGTCCACCTGCCCCTTCTTTCTTGTGGGAACCACTTCCCGCTCCATTCGAATATCTTTGATATTGACAATTCGATTAAGCCTGGCGATCTTGTCACAGAATAAAACATAATTATGATATCCGCTTGAAACTTCTATATCAATCGGTAATTCAGAATAAAAATCCTGTTTCTTTTCCGGTTTGGGGCTGAATAAAACAAATTCAAGCCCGGAATCCTGGCCTTTATGTGTAATATTGGTCAAAAGCTCCGGGATTTCCTCTTTTTCAGGAAGCGCTTTTTTAGCTATTTCGAATTCTGCTTCTGCTTTCTTTATCAATTTTTCCACTTTGGGCAACTCGCTCGCCTTCTTTTTTGCTACAGCAAGTTCCTGCTCCACTTTTTCAAGTTCGCCTTTAAGCTCTTTAATTTTTTCAAATTTATCAAGATATGAAAGATAAACAAACCCCCCAATGACAAGCGCCAGACTGAGAACACATATCGCTATTTTGGCCATCTTGGGGAGCTTGTCGATTTTCTCTAAAATCTGTGCCAGAGATTTGGTAGATTTCTCCATCAGGTTCAGCCCTCTTTCTCTTTTTTTGTACCCTTTTCCATATTACTTCCGTCTGTTTCTCCGATTCACCACTGTTATTTCAGGCACTGTGTTTCAAGAAATCTTTAAAAAATAAAATACCAATATCTTTTTTGCTTGCAGACCCCTTAACAAATTTTAACCTGGTTCATTTTTTTGCAGTTCCTGACTTATTTGCTTTCGAGCCTTCTTTTTTCTTGTTTTTTTTATCCTTTTTTTTCGTAACATCCCTATTACATTCAAACTGAAATTTCATCAGATCGATATTACCCTTTGCACCCGTGAACTCCTCTTTTTCAGACTTAATAAGCTTGACAGAAGCAAACAATTTTTCCTCATCAGA
>JAUCGE010000363.1 GCA_030377965.1 Desulfobacterales bacterium HSG16 | reverse complement strand
GGCGCAGAATCCTTAACTGTCGAATCTGTAGAGTCGACCGGATCATCTTCCTTTTTTTTTATAAATTTCAGAAGTTTTTCTGTTGACGATATTGAATTGTTTTCAAACAAGACATATCTCCTTGCTTTGTCAGTCAACCGATACCCATTCAGAAATGTCACAACACTTGCAAAAAATGCTCACGCATAAAACAATCAATCTTCCCAGAGTTCAGGGCCTATGATTCCAATTTTAATAGCATATTTAACCATTGCAACCATTGAATGAATATCAAGCTTTTTCATGGTATTTGCCCTGTGTTTCTCGACCGTCTTCGAACTGATACACAGCACATCCGCTATTTCTGAAGTTGTCCTGCCTTCCACCAGCAATCGAAATACCTGCTGTTCTCTTTCAGAAAGAAGATCATACCCACTGACAGCCGGCTGCTCTGTCCTGCTTTTTAAAAATGCACTGATAATCTTTGAATTGATTTTTGAACTTAGAAAATATTCTCCTCCATTCACGGTCCTTATGGCTTCCAGAACATCAGTAGTAGGGGAAGCTTTCAAGACATAGCCCAGCGCTCCAGAAGCAAGAGATTGATGAACATAAGCATCTTTTTTATGCATTGACAAAATCACGACCTGACATTCAGCAACAGCCTCTTTTATCAGACACACGGCTTCAAGTCCGCTCAAATTAGGCATTGCAATGTCAACAAGTGCTACATCAGGCCGTAGCTGTTTTACTTTTTTGACAGCCTGCATTCCATCAGTAGCCTCACCAATGACTTCCATATCCTTCTGCTCTTCCAGAAGCTTTCGTAATCCTTCTCGAACAACTGCATGATCATCTGCTATCAAAACTTTGATTTTTTTTTCCATATATCCCCCTTCTAAGTTACAGGCAATTCAACCCTGATCGTCGTTCCTTTTTTTGACTTGCCTGAAACAATAGCAATAGTTCCGTTTACTGAAACAACCCGTTCTCTCATACCCAGTAAACCAATTCCGTCTGTCAGTATTGTCTGATCGAATCCCACACCATTATCCTTTACAATGAATATCACCTTGGGATAACTGTAAGTCAGGGTAACATTTACGTTAGAAGCTTTTGCATGTTTTACAATATTATTCAACCCTTCCTGGAATATCCGGTACAATACCAGTTCCAGATTCGAAGAAAGCCTTTTTCTCGAACCAACAGCCATGAATTCGATGTTGATATCATCTCTTTTACTCATAAATTCATTGATATACCATTCAAGCGTTGGAACCAGGCCCAAATCATCAAGTAAGTCCGGCCTGAGATTTGATGAAATATTTCGTATTTTATCACCGAGTTGTTCGATAAGATCGATAAGGCTGCCAATATTTTTTTTCTGTTCGTCCATGTTATCGGGCATTGAGTTCCACAATGCTTCGGCATTTAAATGAAGGGCAGCCAGCATTTGTCCAAATTCATCATGGAGATCCTGGGCCAGATCTTTTCTCGCCTCTTCTATTCCACTCAACAAGCGGCTTGAAAGATGCCTGATTTCTTTTTCAGCCCCTTTTCGCTCCGTAATCTCTTTCTGTAACCTCTCATTTCCCAGTGCAAGTTCTATACTGTGTTCCTTTTCAAGATCGTTTATTTTCTGAAGAGCCTCGACCATTTTGTGATAAGAATGTGCAAGAACTCCCTCCATTCTATCCTCTCCAAGCATATCTGCATGAGCTGAGATATCATCATCCATTAGACTTTCTTCCATCAGACCTTCTTCTTCAAATTCCAAATCAGAATTCTTTTCGGCTCTTCCTGATAACTTAAGCATGTCAGTTATGGAAAAAATGAGAGTTGAAAGCATGACAAGAAAAACTATGAAGTTAGCAGCCATAAGTAAAAGGAATTTTTTTTCAAGCCCGGCATTGAGCGAATCCACATCTGCCTGTTTCAGTACAGAGTATTCACCATTTATGACTCCAAGTTTCTCAATATCATCTATCTGCAATCTTGGAGTAAACTGCCAGGAAAGCATAAAAGTGATAAGAAGAGCCGAAATAATGATTAAAAGCTTGATAACAGCCCGGACATAGTCTTCTCTTTCCATACGAATATTCCTGTGTTCGATGTTTGCTGCCAATTTTCAAATTTTTTCAGGTTGAGCATTATCACTTAAAACAATATAAACTGATGAGAAAATTTAATTTGATAATAACACTAAAATGATTATTAATAAAGGTGAT
>JAUCGE010000072.1 GCA_030377965.1 Desulfobacterales bacterium HSG16 | reverse complement strand
AATATATATTCTTTAATTCCAATGCGTTTATCCATTTTTTTATGAATATAGCTCAGAACCGGCAAAAGGAGATATATGATTATCTTAAAAAGCACAGTGATGTACCCAGATGGGAAAACCGGCTCAACCGGGTATCATCGGTCTGGCATCAGGTTTATCAAAAATATTCAGTAGCTTATCAACCGGAAATTTATCTTGAAAATTGTAAAAAATTTCTTGAAAAAAACTGGGAATACGGTCTTCCTCTGATCCGCCATCATCTGGACGAGAAAGAATTTGTCAAGGCTGAACAAATTTATGAAAAAACCATTGCAAGTTTTGTGGGTGACAGAGATGATTATAACTGGAATCCTGAACAAAAACTTCTGATCTGTGTTGCCTATGGTTTTGGCTCACCTGACTCTACCATTATTGAACTTCTGGACGGCTGGATAGCCCTGCTCCAAAAACCTGAACAAGACCTGCAAGCAGACAAAAAAGCAAAAATATTGAAGTTCCAGCGTACGGCTTACCACAATCCCTATGACTGGGATGCTGTGTCAGCCATGATTCATGAAATCGGTTTCGACCATATTTCGGAATTGGTTGAACAATGGCAGAGCTTTATCATAAAAGAAACTCTGGGGTACAACTCAGGACGGGCAAAAACCGGATTTGACTGCTGGATTAAATGGCTCATTGATGCAAAACTTGCAAAAAATAAAGGCAAATCCTGGTTTGTCGGCAAAATGGAACAATGGCTCGATTCTCTTGCCAGCGATATGCAGGCTATGAATGATAACAGGGAACTGTTCTTTATCCTGACCCATGATCTATCTGACATAACTGATTTAAAAGATCGATACCCCGGTCTTATGGCTATGATAGAAAAGGACAGTTATGTCGAAAGACTCCATGACAAGAGCCGGCGCAAATGTTTTGAATTAACAGGTGGTAAACAACTGGCATCTATAATTGAAAACTGCTGGAAAAAACAGATTGGAAATATGATGCCTGATCCGAAAGACTCAGGCAAAGCCGTATATGATCGCCATGCCCTGTGGCTTGCTGCCATCAAAGATCTTAATCCTGAGATATTTGAAGAGATTATCAAAAAATGGAAAGAAGATCATAAACGGCGAAAAAATCTGTGGATAGCTATAAAAGAAGCCGGATTAACTGTTTAATATGAATGAATTTGGAGGAGGCCAGAAAAATTTTGCAGATTTGGGATAACTAATTCAAAAACTTACATTACTACACAAGGAGATAAAATGGGATCAAAAAGCAAATACGTATTTCTGTTTTCGTTTTTCGCAATAATTTTCTGCTGTTTTCCTGTTTTTGGGGAAGATATCAGTAACTATAGTGGATGTGAAGTCTGTGAAGGAGGCATTCATTACGGATATGAAGAAGCAAGAAGAATCATGGGAACGGAAGGAATGAAAATAATTGCAATGCTGCCTCCAAAGCCATCAGTCAAAATTGATCTGGATGGAGTCAGGAAACCAGGCAAAACCGCTGACCCGGACGCAGGTTTTGAAATAAGCGCATGGGGGCGGGATGTCATTTATATAAAACATCTGGATGATGGATCAAAAATTTACATTATAGCAGACCGTCGAAATGCAAAATCACAGACCAGACTTTCTGAATGGTATCCTGAAATCTACATGGAAACTTCTCATGATGATGCTATCCATTTAAAAGACTCTGTTAAAGAAGCCTGGAAAAAAATGGAATCTTCCATGATTTACAAATGGATGGCTAAAAATCATGCAGGCATTTTACCTGCTCAAATGATCGGCTCTAAAATCAGGTCAACTCTTGATCTTATGAGAAATCAGTCATCTCAAAAATAAGTTCCGCACTTTTTTTAAGGCAGTCTGGTCGAAAATTCCTTGATAATAATACTCGAACCATTATAATGCTGGCTTATTCAAAGATTGATTATAGCTGGCCGGTATACGGGCAGCATATAATAGCTTAAAAATATTGGTATTTTATTATGAGGATGAATAAAAACAGCACAGCAGCAATGATGTTTTGGCTTATTGCAGTCATAATGGTCTTCCATTATTCCACTGTCATTGTGGATCTCAGCGCTGCTGTGACCGAGCATGACAGGGGGGGGGGTTGCCAGAAGTGAACCCGGGCAGCATCAGATATCCATAGAAAATACTGAACCAATCGAATTTCTTGAAGCCAACTGGCCATATACCAGGGAAGATATCCATCAGGCTCTTGCAGAAATGTTCGAAACCTGGCATGAAACCGCTTTCAGCATTGACGATGAACTCGTGCGTCATGTTTTTTATTTTTATAAATATTACTCAGTTATAGAGCGAGTTGGATCAAACAAGGTCATAGAGCGGAGCAAAAAATACTTTCCAGGCATTCTTCCAATATTTCAAGAATATAAACTTCCAGAAGAGCTTGCGTTTGCTGTTCCTTTTGTGGAAAGCGCATTTAAAAACAAAGCCAGATCAGGCAAAAAAGCTGTTGGATTGTTCCAGTTTTTAAGAAAAACAGCACAAAGCTATGGACTCAAAGTCACAAAAAGCAATGACGAACGCACGAATTACAAAAAAGCTGCTGTAGCATGTGCAAAATACCTTTCTGAAAATCGGAATATCTTTGCAAGCACTGTGCTAAGTCTTGGAAGTTTTCATCATGGCACTAACAAGCTGATATGGGTATTGCGAAGATTGCCCATGAAAGAAAATAAAAGGCGTTTCGTATCCATATTCAATAACAGGAACCTTGGTAAATATTCTAAAGAATATATCCCAAAATGCCTTGCTGCTTCATTGATATACAAATTTTTGAAAGACAGGCAGATAACCGCCATCCCCAAAATCCACGCTAAAAAGAAACGTCTGAAACGATTTAAATATGTAAAAGAATTGAGAAATAACTTGCCTGATCTTTATGCCTTAAACCCGGACCTTCAAGATGTAATAACCACATACCAGTATGCCACAACCAGAGGCTATCTTATGGTCAGGGAAGTTTCTTATAAGGGGCAGGACATGCTGGTCGCAAAGACCGATATGAATACAAAACGGCATATTGTCGAAATGTCTGAACAACCTCTTGATAAAAAAACGAAAAAGCAAAAGAGTCCTGATATCATAAATGTAAAGCCTGTAAAAATTGAAAAAGTCATTGAAAAGAAAAAAACGGCAGAAAAAAAGGTATCTTTCAAAAAATCCGATATCAAAAAAAATGTCAAAGCCGCCTCTGTACCAATAAAAAATCCCGAACACAAAAAATTTACCGAACCACCTAAGCGAATAAAGCAGAAGAAAACAAACACAAAAAACACAAAAAAAATATCTAAACCTGCATCGGATAAGTTCAAAAAAACAGCAAAGACGAATATAACTTCAGAAATACAGAAGAAATCAAAAATCTCCAAATCCCCTGATTTGATAAAACCAGACAAGATAAAATCAGACAAAATAAAATCAGACAAAATAAAATCAGACAAAATAAAATCAGACAAAATAAAATCAGACAAAATAAAATCAGACAAAATAAAATCAGACAAGATAAAACCTGTCGAAAACATTAGATTTGTCCCGCAAAAAACGACAGAGAGTCTGGATCACATAAAACAGGATAAAAAAAAGAAATCGGATTCTGAGATATTGCTTGCATCGGTTAAAAAAAATACTGAAAAACGCAATACGATCATAGACAAAAAATCAGGCAAGAGCGAAAAGCCTGATACAAAACAAGTCAGAATTCCCGCTCTAATAGGAAATAAGTGGAACGATAATATAAGGGGATTATATAAAAACCGTGAAATCATCATGAACGAATCATATAATGGAAATATCAGAGAAATTGGAATTATTTTTGATCAGAACTTAAAAACCGGAGATATGTGGACTGAAGATATGATTCTGATCCTCGAAGTCGGCAGGCCTCCTGAACCGGAAGATGATCTGACCACCGAAGAATATTCAAAATTTATCAGAGAATATATGCTCTTCATTCGAAAGGTCGGCAAACAGTCATGAAACTAAAGCTAAAATTAACAACTTACATTGATTTACATAGGAGAAACAAATAGCCATGTTGAAAAAAATTGTCTTATTCTTGATTTTATTTCTTCCATATCAGGTTTTCGCTGATCAATCTGGAATTGATGTAAAATATTGTTCGGAACTTTTCGAAAAATCGGGTAAATGGAAATATTCGGACAAACAGGCCCTTGACAAGAATTTTACAGTCGAAGCTGAAAAAATCGCTGTAAATAAAATATTCAATAATGAGCTTACATCATTTGATTTTACGGTTCTCACAAAAGAGAAAATTGTCAATGCTTTAAGGACATTGTTGAAATATGATGGTTTTGAAATAAAATCATCAGACCCAATGAGTTTCTGCATGGTATTACAAAAATGCCGCATTTTAAAAGAAAAACACTCGAAATTCAAACCTGTCGAAGTGGCCAGGATATGCAATACAAACCCCGAGTTTATAAAAACACTTGTTGCTGAAATCAGAAAATCTTTCGTTTCATCTATCAAAGATAACAAAAGCGATGCAGGGCAGATAGGTTCAGTTCTTTCAATGATGCTCGTTCCAGAAACTATAAAAACGATTTCAGACAAGGAATTAGCCGAATATCTTCATGAAAAAAATATTGCTGCCCCCCCAGGACCTGTTACGGACATGAAGTGTGTTTCTCTGATCGTATATCCGGTCGAACTGTACACCGCATCATCAAAAAAATAGGGACACACAAGAAAAGGAGACTGTAATGCCTAAAATATTGATCGCTTTGTTTTTGATACTGATTCCGTGTCAGGTATTATCTCAAGATACAAAATTATCCGAAGATGCAAAATTATCCGAAGATACAAAATTATCCGAAGATACAAAATTATCCGAAGATGTAAAATATTGTGAAAAAATTTCTGACGAAAGCGGCCAGTGGAGATATCCTGATGAAAACGCATATTACAGAGAACTGACATTGCAGGCAGAAAGGCTGGCTGTCAGAAAATTATTCAAAGAAAAATTGAGTAACTTTAAATCATCATCCTTGGATAATGATATGCTGATTGACGTGCTAAAAAATTTCATTGAATATGAGAAAGTGACTGACAGAGGAGAACAAGATCGGGATTTCTGCGTTATACTTAAAAACCCACAGAAAAAAAAGAACCTCAATCTTTTCAGTCATATAGAAATCGGAAAAATCTGCAATTTCAATCCTGATAAAATGAAACAGCAGATCAAAAAGATGCGAAAAGTCTTTATTGCAGATATACGTAAAAAAAGTGAATCAAGTACGAGTATTCTCTCCATGATGGAAAATCCTGATCATATTAACATGAAGACAGACGAACAATTACAAGAGCTTATATATGAAAAAGCAAATGATCCAAGCCCTGATTCCATAAAAGAAACATCATGCACATCCCTTTATATTTACCCGGTTGAGATTTATGCAGCCTCATCAAAACGGGAATTGTCTTCCATAATTTCTGTAATGCCGGCTATAGAAATCCGGGATAATAAAAAGAATAAAACTGAGTTTCAACTCGTTGCCATAGAAAAAGATTATCACTGGATCAGAGGAAGTGAGGAAAAAATCTATGGTATAGGAAATATCGAAAATTTTACCACACCTTTTTTGAACAAGAATTTTCAGCACTTTGTAAACTCCAACTTCAAAGATATCATCTGTATCGGTATGTCTTCCTGCGAAGGCGATCTTGGTGAAGAAAACAGACGGGGAAAAATTCGTTCAGAAAAACTCAAGCAACGGTTGCAGGAAGCTTTTTCCAATAATTCAGATCTCAATATTTACGGCCTGAATCTGGGCAAGCAAAAATTTACAAAAGAAGAATGTTATGAACTTTCCGATGAAACACGAGACTCTCAGCGAATCGTTATGCTTGTGGGTGTGACCAAAAGATCAGATCCAGAGACTCAACTTGATCAGGCATTAAAAAAAGCTATGAAAAGAATGTCAGATTCACAAAAAAATCTGTTGCCCATTGATCCAAAAGATTATCATTTATTTGAGTTTACTAAATGATTTCAGCGGATAAAAATTTTAGAAATGCTTGATCTGGAAATATTCGGGCGCAAGATTTTTTTATGACATCAGAAATCAATTTTCTAGTTTCAGGCATTATTTTAGGACTTACTGCTGGCATAGCTCCAGGGCCGCTTATGACACTGGTTCTGGCAGAAACCTTGAAACATGGTATTGCATCGGGGATAAAAGTTGCTCTGATACCTCTGTTGAGCGATTTTCCCATAGTCTGTGTTTCAATATGGATTCTTGCAAAAATGTCAGATATCCACATTGTTCTGGGGTGTATTTCGATTGGCGGCGGCTTTTTTCTGGTTTATCTTGGTTATGAAAGCCTGATTTTTCGAGGAGATAAATCAGATGTCAAAGAATCCAAAAATAAATCTGTCCAGAAAGGAATTATCACCAATTTTTTAAATCCACACCCATATGTTTTCTGGCTTTCAATCGGAGCGCCGTTAGTACTTAAAGCATATAATATCAATATGCTATCCTCACTATTGTTTATCATAAGCTTTTATGTCATGCTGGTCGGAGCAAAGATTGGAGCCGCTCTTTTCACTGGAAAATATCGCCATTTTTTAAAAGATAAAAACTATATTTATACCATCAGACTACTGGGAATAGCTCTTTTTATTTTTGCTTTTATTTTTTTCCGTGAAGGTCTCGAACATTTCGGTTTCAGGTAGTGTCTTAGAAATGATTTGATAATTTTACATGCAGGGTGTATAAGTACCGCATGAACGAAGCCGATGGAAGATTGATAAAAATCGTTGTTATATGCGGGCCTACCGGAATTGGCAAGACAGGGATAGCAATGAATCTGGCAGAAACCTTTAATGGCCGGATTGTAAGTGCCGACTCTGTCCAGATTTATCGCCATATGGATATCGGCACTGCAAAGGCCAGTGTGCCAGAGCAGGCCCGTGTTCCGCATTATATGATAGATATCATCGCCCCTGACACGTCTTTCGATGCTGCCAGATATGCCACAGATGCAGACAAATGTATCCATAATCTTGCTGAAAAAAAAATCCTTCCCATTGTCGCTGGCGGTACAGGGCTTTACATAAAGGCATTAATTCATGGTATCTTCAAAGATCAATCGGCAGATCTTCAAGTTCGCTGTCGATTGAAGCAGGAAGCAGAGAATCTTGGAGGAAAATTCTTATTTCAGCGTCTTGAAAAAATTGATCCTGAAACGGCGGGTCGCATCCATATAAATGATACATATCGAATAGTGAGAGCGCTTGAGACCTACGAAGTCACAGGAGTTCCTCTATCAGAATATCACAAGAATCACCGCTTTGATGAAAAACGATTTGATGCTGTAAAAATCGGCCTGCAAATGGATAGAAACCTTTTATATGAACGTATAGAGCGCAGAGTCGATCTGATGATAGAAGCCGGTCTTGTCGATGAAGTAAAAAATCTCGTAAAAATGGGATATGGGCCGGATTTGAAATCCATGCAATCCATCGGGTATCGCCAGATGCTTGATTATATCAATGGGAATATGGAATGGGACGAGGCTGTCCGAATATTAAAAAGAGACACCCGAAGATATGCTAAACGCCAATTTACATGGTTCCGAAAAGACAAAGAAATTAATTGGTTCGAACCCGATCAAATTTCAAAAATTACGAATTTGATTGATAATTTTCTGAGTGAAGATACAGCAAGGTAAAAAAACAGATGACAAATCAAAAAACAACAGAAAAAAAAATGCAGAACATCCTGGTATTTCAGCAGAACAACAGCGGAGAGAGCAAAGTAAAGGGTATCAGAGGCCGTGAAAACGGATATCTTCATCTTGAAATTTTTTCCATAGATGAAGCCCTTCCTGTGGTTCTTGATGATTCAAGCGAATATCTGCCGGAACATATACAGGCTGACATTGTGGTTGATTATCTGAAACATCCTGATCTATCCCATGATCTGGCCAGGCTATGCGAAAAAAACAATATTCCGGTTGTAGGATCGGGAAAAAAATACAGAGGCCGGAATCTTTTTACGCCGCCCACATGATGCGGTCTTTCCAGGCAGGTCTGCCTGGGCGCTTACGGAAAAATGTTCGGCTCGCCTGAATTCAGTGTTAAAACAGATAAAAACGACCGTATAATATCGGTCGATGTGTTAAGAGGCGCTCCCTGCGGCGCTAGCTGGGATGCTGCAGAAAAGATTGTCGGGCTTTTAGCAGATGATGCTGTTATCCGGATCGGACTGGAAACCCAGTTTTTCTGTACAGCAAATCCTGCAGGCTGGGACCCGATCAACGGCAAAAGCCCGGTTCATTTTGCAGGAGATGTTCATTCTGCCGCTTTGAAACGAGGGGTTAAAGAAATCAAAAAATGTTGAGCGGGCTGCAATAATAAATAACGCAAAGGAGGGATTATGGATTCAAGATCGATTATCATCGTTTTGTTTATTTCAATGTGTATTGCCATATTCCACGGATGCGGCGCAAAAAAAGCTGAAATAAATCCTATGGCCAATTTTGCGAACATGGATATGGAAATGAAACTTCCGGAAGATGCAGTTATAAGACGGGATATGACAAATCAGACAATTTTTTTAATACAGGCCGAAGACCTGTCAAAAAATCTTTCGGAAAACAAAAATTTCAAAGAACTTGTTTCAAATAACCGACATGAAGATATCGCCATTGCATTTATCATGGCGTATCGGTCTTTATTCAAACTCAGACAGCCGGATAAAGAATTAAAGTTAAAAACATCATCTATTGATGACCTTGGAAACAGGCATATAAAATTTGGACAAATTTTTCAAAAAATTCCAGCGCGAGCATGTGAAATTATTATTCACATGAATAAAAAAAACCGGATTTACAAAGCACAGGGCCGCTACATCCCAACTCCTGAAAACATGGATGTCAGCCCAGTGATTGAACAAAAACAAGCCCTTGAAAATACAGCCCGCACCCTGGAGTCGAAAACAGGTTGTCCAGAATGCAGTGTAAAGCTTGTAATTTTTGCACCACCTTCAGACCCGCCTCGTCTTGCCTATGAAATACATACAGCCAAAGGGATTACCAAGAGATGGGTATTCATGGTCGATGCAACTGATGGAAAAATTTTACAAAAGCGATCTTTAATAAGAACTCATAAATGGTAAGGAATTTTCAAGGAAATAATAGACCCAATTATCAAATGCAGGTGAGTTTATGCCCTGCCGAAAGATGGCGGGGACGGAACCCCGCCCTACCATCTGGTATTTTATTTATTGAAAAAACCCTGAGAGGTTTTCCAGTAGATATTAAAAACCTCGAAGTTCTTTCAGCTGCCTCCTTGCGATGTCACCAATCTCTCCGAAAGGTGACATATCAAGAACCTTAGTAAAACATTGAACTGCCTTTTTGCTTTCCCCCCGCTGTCGGTACAGCATACCGAGATTCATGTGAGCAGGTACGAAATATTCACTTTGTTTCAGGATATTCCTGTATAACCCCTCTGCCTCAATAATATTACCGGATTCATGACTTGAAAAGGCTTTTTTGTACATAGTGATAACCTGGTTGGTAACTTCGACTTCAAAAAAAGATGCCACGCCGATATTGAGAAGTAAAAATGCTATAGGTGCTTTTATCGCACCAATAAGCGTTATACCAGCTGCCATAGGGGCAGAAAATTCTACAAGTTTCTTCCCCTTAAACCGGATGGCGATGCTGGTGAGATGCCCCTGATTCAAAATTTCTTTGAGCAGGCGTTTTAAGTGTTTTCCGTCCACAGTGTGTACATGACTCGTATAATCGCCGATCCCGCCAGTCTTTTCTCTGAAATTGTTCAAGGCTTTGTCATAATCATACCGGGATGCGGGGTCGGACAATATCTTGTAAGCATGGCTGATCTTCCTGAATTTTTCACTGTCTCCCAAAGACGACGTATCTGGATGATATTGTTTTGCCAGACTCCGAAAAGATTTTTTGATATCCTGATTTTCAGCATTTTCGGAAACGTTCAAGATATGATAAAAATTGTCCATAACTAATTCTACTCCATGACAAATATGTATTGTTTTAAGTACGGAGGCAACCACGAGGGTTTGCCCCTACAATAAATGTAACATAATTTATGCACAGATACTTAATATCAAATTGTGAATGAAAATTTTTCATATTATTGGAATTATCGCGCGCCTTTTCTCGCAATTACCGCAGGAATGGTTTTAATAAGGATCATGAAATCCTGAAAAATACTCCATTCATCAATATATTGAAGATCCAGAAGCATCCATTCCTGAAAATCCACATCGCTTCTGCCGCTGACCTGCCAGAGTCCTGTAATTCCGGGTTTGACACTGAATCGTCTTCGATGGCTGTCATCATAAAAACGCTCAAAATCACGTATAGGCAATGGTCTGGGTCCCACAACGCTCATATTGCCTATCAAAGCATTCAGAAGTTGAGGCAATTCATCCAGACTCGTTTTTCTCAAGAAATTTCCCAGCTTCGTAACCCTGGGATCATTTGTCAGTTTAAAGGCTGCCCCATCACTCTCGTTATATTTTTCAAGAGCTTCCTGCTGTTTTTCCGCATTGACTACCATAGTCCTGAATTTAAACATTTTATATCGTTTTTTGTTCAATCCTACACGTTCCTGAACAAAAAAAATCGGGAGACCATCATTAGCTATTATGGCTAAAGCTACAATCAACATCACCGGGGATAAAAGGAGTAACGCCACACCAGAGATTGCAAGATCGGAGAAACGTTTTAAATCCTGTTGAAGCTCTGTCCTTGGATTTACATCATAATTAATATATACGGATGAATCACATTCTATGGTATGCGGCAGATTGACAGGCAGATCGAACATATCCGACATCAGTTTAACCCTGATGCCCTGCATGGCACATATTTTTATTAATTCAACGGTCTGATCATAAAAAGTTCTGATCGGCAGAGCAGCAATCACCTCATCCACATGATTATTGGATATATAGTCATCCAGATCCTTCAGAGTGGAAAGCCAGCGAACCTCCTCTATTTTGTCCTCTACGCCCTCCATCATTCCATCATCTGCAAAACCGATAATTTCATAACCCATTTCCGGACGACTTAATTCTCTGGCAAGATCTATGGACCGATTGTTTATTCCGACAATCAACACTTTTATTAAATTCTTTTTCTGCTTACGAAGAATGTGCAGAAATGAAAAAACTACAGCTCTGAAAATAACGAAAGAAGAAGTCGATATAATCCAGAAAACAAGAGGAAACGGCCTGTTGATCTGGGTCACACCAACGAGTTCAGCTCCAAAGACTACGGTTGCAACACTTAGAGAGGATGCCATCATGGTCCGCACCATGCGGGTGACCCATCCTTCCATCTGCCTGAACTTATACATCTGCATGAATGCAAAAAATCGGTTCCATATAATTGCCATCACTATAAGTGAAGCAAAGTGGCGAATTGAGAATTGAACTCTGTAGAAAGTATCTATTCTGATCAGATGACCGAAAGTGTAATATTCCCGGATACAGAAGAAAAGTGTCAACACCAGGCAGACATCAAGAATCTGGATGGCAATCAGTCCCAGTTTTTCTTTATAATGTATCTCTTGTGGATCTTCCATCTTATTCCTTTCGCTTTTTTAGGGATGTCAGAGAAAATAATATACCTGGATTGCATAGAATTTTGATCTGTATTCAAGACGCTGTAAAGGGTGCATATTCTATATCTTCAACCTTTACAGCAACGCAGAATACGGAGCAAAAGACAAGCAAGACGGGTGTATTATTTTTTTTGACTTCCCTTACCGTTTATCCAGTACTTTTACAGTCACTGCTCCTCGAAGAACCCGAAAACGAAGCCTCGGGCAACCGGTAACATCGCAGTCTCCTGTCGGATGCCAGAAATCAGCAGTCCAGAATTTAACTGGTGTTCTAAGATCATCATGCGTCCATACAGCTTTGAGCAGGGCGTTAGAAGACACCTGACTGCCTGAAAGGATGATTGTCGCAGGTTTTTTCAGTGCCTTGATCTCGACCAGCATGGAATAGGTCGATCCCATGGCGAAGGTCACAAAAGGCGGCCATCCCTGGCTCACGACGCTCAAGGTATATTTAGTACCTATGATGCCTCCCACACCGAATCTTTTTTTTCTTCTTTCGGTCTCCGAATCTATTGGAGGTGAGAAAGCAAAAAGATCAGTACAAATGATAATAATGCACAAAATAATCACAAAAGATACTATCTTTCCGCAATATTGCATAATATTCCTTCCGCAGTCAGTTCCTCGTACTGGCGAGTTACCCCTTCAAGGGTTGAAAATGCGCCTACGAACAAATCTTTCGTCCCGCTGTTTCTGACAATGACATAAGATGAAAATCCACATTTTTCCAATTCGTCCATCTGTTCCTGCAGGTTTTCATCAGATTGATATGAGTCGATGTAAACAGCATATTGTGTTCTGTTGACTATCGCTCCCCTGATAAGTGAATCATTTATAAATGATCGAGCCTGCCGCATATCTTCGAAATATCCAGTAAATATACCGTACCAGAAATCGTTTTTTCCCATATCCAGCCTTACCCAATATGGTAATAAACCCTTTTTAAGGTATTCCCTGGATGCTTTTCTTGTGCTTTCAACACTGCGAAAAGATGCCAGAAGCACGGAATAGGGAAATGCCTGATTCGGAGCAGGTATTTTTTCCTTAACAGGTATTTCCTTAACAGGTATTTCCTTAACAGGCATTTTTTTAGTATATGAGTTTTGACCAATCGTCTCTTTATCAGGTATATTTTTTAAAGATATCGATTTTTTTTCTAAAGATCTGATAGGCACAGGCTCGATTTCTTCTATGTCATGAAACTCTGGAACTCCCTCAAGCATGATCATGAAATAAGCTACTGCAAGCACAATGAAGATAATTATTGCAGGTATGATCAGCCATATGGGAATTTTTTTTTTCTTGCCAGAACTCTTTTGTTCGTCTTTCACCTCATCATCCGTACCTGGTATTTCATTTCCCGAATTTTCATTTCTCAAATTCTTGAAATCTTGTTCATGTTCTTCGGTTTGTATCCGTAGTTGTGCAGATTTACCTGATTCTTTCTTTATTTCCTCTGTTTTCAGGCTCTTTCTGTCTGTTTCATCCTTTGTCTCAACCCTGAATTCAGATTCATTTTTCCTATTATCATTATCATTATTACAAGTACGATCAAATTTTTCAGTCTCACCCGGTTCCAGCATTGTTTCATTGTAATTTTTCTTTTTTTCTTTCGGGTTTTCCCAGGCCGGGCTGCCCGCCGCTTCCCAGTCATGCGGCAGATCATCACCCTGTGCTGCAAGTTCTGCCCACTTCTGCCCACGACGTATTCTACTGGCTATCTGGTATTTCGATATATCATTAAGATCCAGCCCAATATCTCCGGCTGCCCTTATCACATCATCAGAAGCAAGAGTTTTTTTCTGTCTTATAAACACACTGAGCAGAGCGGCATCACACAAGGTATTGATTCTTCTCGGGAGTCCGCCCGAGGTATCGGCAATCATGTATAAAGCACTTTTGTCAAATACTTCAGCAGAACCCCCTGATTTTTTGAAACGATGCCGGATATACTGAACAGACTGCTCCTTATTCATGGGTTCCATTATTTTGTTGAGGCTTATCCTCTGCAACAATTGTCGAAATCGCGGAAGTCCCAGTTTGTCCAGAAGTTCTCTCTGCCCAAGAAGAAGAATTTGAAGCAGCTTGTACTCCCGGGTTTCGAGGTTCGTTAAAACGAGTATTGCCTCAAAAAGAGCGTCCTGCATGAGATGGGCTTCATCTATAATCATGACACAATAAAACCCGGCTCTGTTCTTTTCGATCAGAGCTGCCTTTATGGCATCAGTCATCTTCAAGGGTGAATCTGGAATATTTTTAAGCCCCAGACCTTCTGAAACCGCGTATCCCAGCTCAAGCGGAGTTGCTCCTGGGTGTGATATGCTCAAGACTATGCTCTGTTCGGGAAGATTTTCCGTCAAAACCATAGCAAGCGTGGATTTACCTGAACCAATGGGGCCGGTTATACACATCAACCCTTTTCTTGCTATAACCCCATGTTTCATCAGGGCAAGGGTCTCCCTGTAACGGGCTCCCATAAAAAAGCAGTCCGGATCAGGCGTGTTTTCAAACGGCAGTTGCTTTAATCCGAAATGATTAAGATACAATTTTCTTCCAGGTCCTGATCTCGCCTAAGTCTTTTTCCCAGGAGTAAAATCCTTCAGATGCCCGAATACGGCTTTTGCTCCTTTTAGAATGTAGACAGGGTCGGTTATATTTTTTGCCACCTGCCGCAGGACAAAGCGAGGGGTAAGGAAAGACCGATATACTTCGTTGCACATCTTCACGACTTCATCTGAAGACATATCCTTCATATTCATTACAGATCCGCGCATATCGAACTTCTCATATTCATCCGGTGAACATGAAAGCCACCCGTTCTCGACAGCCTCTTCAAACAGCGGGGTTCCGGGATAAGGCACCACAACCGTGGACTGCAGCATTTCTGCAGAGCCTTCTGTCATCAACTGCCTGGCAAGTTCTACTGTTTTTTTTGTATCTTCCCGCGTTTCCCAGGGAAATCCAACCATTACCGTAAGATGAACATCAAGCCCGGCTTTTGCAGCAATCCGGCATCCGTTGACTATCTGTTCTACGGTCGTGCCTTTTTTAATTCGATTCAAAGTTTTCTGATTAGCCGATTCCAGGCCGGACTTTACCTTGCGCCATCCTGCCTTTTTCATGAAATCTGCCATCTCGATATTTTTGAAATAATCAAAGCGCATATTACATGAAATCATAATTTTCTTATGATACCCTCTGTCGATCATGCCTTCACAGAATTCTTCGAGCCATTTTCCACCTGGAAAAGTGCCTGAATCGTCGAATATCTCTTTTGCTCCGTGTTTTTCTATCAAAAATCCGATTTCATCCAGAGTTCTTGTCACGGACATGGATCTGAATTTCGGGAATATAGTTGTCCACGAACAGAATGTACATTTTGCCCAGGGGCAATCCCTGCCTGTCATCATATAGAAAAAAGGAGTTTTGCGTTTCCATTTTTCACCGTAAAGATGGGCTTGTGTCAGTTCCCGGTCAATAAAAGGCAATTCGTCCAGGTCGTGATCCAGTTGAAAAGGCCCGGTATTTAAAACTGCATCTTCCTTTCTATAATAAATCCCAGGTTCAAGCTCTGTCGATTCATCAAGATTTTTAGCTATGCTTAACAGTCCGAAATCGTAATCTCCGCCGGTGATGACAAAGTCGACACTGGAATTTGTCATGGTTTCTTCGGGGTGTGCTGTGACATGATCCCCCATGAGTACGACCTTTGTTTCCGGAAATTCTCTTTTTATACGGTCAACAATTGCCCAATGCTGACGAATCACCGGGGTTTTGCTCTCCATTGCCACGATATCGGGCTTATGCTCCGATAAATCCGAAAAAAAGGTTTCAGATGATTTCTGTGTGGCAATGCAGTCTTCCCATATGACCGTAAAACCGTTTTTTTTCAACAGGGATGCAGCATAGGCAGGAACCATGGGATAAATATAGCTTCCCACTCTGTACCATTGAAACTGTCGGTTCTGGGTCAACATGGGACTGCCTTTGCCCTCTAATGGAGGATATGCAATCATTATTTTCATGGATTTTTTAACCTTTCACGCAGGATTCTGTAAATAAACAGAGGGTTGCCGATAATATAGCGTTTAAACATCCTTCTCGGTTCAATCATGAACCGAAACAGCCACTCCAGAGAGTGGTTCGCCATCCATTCCGGACATCGGGAAACCTGTCCAGAGAGATAATCCACAAGAGCGCCGATAGGCCATATTACATTGGCATTGAGGCGTTCTTCATTTCTAATTGCCCAATATTCCTGAAGGGGGGTTCCGAAACCGATAAAAAGGATATGAGGACGAGCTTTCGATATCATGGATATGACCGCTTCTTCTTCTGTTCCATTTTTTTGAAAATATCCGTGGTGAAATCCTGCAATTTCGAGCTTCGGGTATAGCTGCTTTAGATGCTCACATGCTTTTTGTGCAACTTTCGGCAATCCTCCCAGGAAAAAAATTCTTATCCCTTCATCCTGCCATTTTTTGCAGAAATCATGAATAAAAGTTGCGGAAGTCATACGTTCCGGCAGGTGTCTGCCAAGAATTTTTGCTCCTATTACAACACCCGCTCCGTCACAATAGGTTATTGCGGACTTTGAATATGCTTTTTTCAAAACAGGATCGTCTGTCGCACTGTTCATGGTATGACAGTTGACATAAGTGACCAGGTGTTGTCTGCCACCACCCCGCACAAGATCCATGACAGAATCATACAAGAGATCAGTTTTCAACACATGGATACGAATGCCTGAAACTAAAATCGATTCGAGTTTTAAACTGTCAGACATTGGTTATTTCTTACCCCGGCTTTTCTCAATCCTTGCCATTATATAGCCGACCACATTCCAGACCTGGCCTGCGCCTACAAAAAATAAAAAAGCAAGTTTTACGGGAAAAGAAAATACTCCTGCAGCACCCCAGGCATGACCCACGATATCGATCAGCCCCCAGTGCCGGGTTACAGATTTATACCGGTTTTCTCCTCCTGCCCGATCCTGGAGGTAAATCTTCATCTGACCGCTTGAATAACGCATCTTGAAATATTCTGCCATCGTAAGAGGCCATCTGTGCAATACAATGGAGGTTTCGCAAAACATGACTTTGAGGCTGTTATCGAACATCTGATGGCCAAAATGCCTGTCCCCGCCTTTTACCAGAGTATTATCAAAACTAAGCCCTTTTCCCATAACAATCGCCCTTCTTATAGCAATATTACATGTATCGACAATTGTGGGCGAGAGTACGAATTCTTTGTCACGATCCCTGAGCATGGACAGGCTCCGCCTTGTAAACTGAACAAGACATGCCGTAAAATGGTAGGGAAAAAGATTTCCCTTGACCCCGACAATAGCTGCTGCATCCGGGTGCTTTTTCAGACTCTTGCTCATCTCTTCAACCCATTCAGGTTCGGCTTCGGCATCATCATCGGTAAATAAGAGGACATCACCCGTACTATTTTTCAATGCACAGTTTCTGGCAGCGTTTACGCCTATTTCTTCGCAGTAAAGATATAAAATCGGCAGATTGGATTCAAAGGATTTTACCATCTTGCGCGTGTCATCTATGGAAGCATTATCAACAACAACAACCTCGTCAGGCATAACGGTCTGCCTTGCAATGCTTTCCAATGTCTTTGCCAGAAGAGCAGACCGGTCGCGGGTCACCACCGCAACAGAGATACGTTCATTTTTTCGGGCTGTCTTGTTTTGGGCTGCCTTTGTCATGGCCATCCAGATCGCCTCCAAGTTATTTGAAATTTTTTATTTATTTCATCAAATCGAAAAAATTTCAACCCTTGTTTTTTTAATATTCTCCATTATCCTGAATTTCCTTTAAAAAAACAGATAACAGCTTTTTTGTGTTAAACATAGGATCATAATATTTAAAAGCCGTTTTTTTTGCTTCATATCCCATCTGCCCGGTCTTTTCCGGGTTCATTGCCATCTTTTCAAGAAAATCGGCCAGAGATTCGGCAGATTCTTTCTCAAACAGAAACCCGGTCTTTCCATGAATAACCATTTCCGGTAATGCAGTGATATCAGGCGCTATCACGGCCCGTGCTTTTGTCATGGCTTCTATTATCGACATGGGTGTTCCTTCGCTCAGAGATGAGAGAGCAAACACATGAGACCAGTCGAAAAGATCCGCCACCTCATTTTCATATCTGGTGCCAAGAAGATGAACACAATCATCAAGTCCTTCGTTTTTTACCATACTCTCAAGATCCGCCATCAAAGGACCGTCTCCTGCTATTTTCAATATAAACGGTATGTTTTTTTTCTTCAACAGCGCACAGGCACAAATAAGCAGATAATGAGCTTTGACCGGTTCCAATCTTGCCACATTCAATATCCTCAAGCGGGAATCTACAACAGGGCGGGTTGTCCGCATCCAATGCTCTGCCATAAAATCCATTGCAAGGCGTACATGATAAAACCGCTTTTTTTTGAGGCACGGATATCTCAATATAAGGTTTTTTATATGAAACCGGCAATTGGATCGTATAAAATCAGCATGCATCAATTTTTCTCTTGTTAATGGCTGAGGCAGTAAAACATCCGATCCATGAACGCTTATGCTGTATGAAATATCAGCTAAAGATTTCAGAAAAATGGCAACACCGGCCGCACCGAACGCAAAGTGAACATGAACATGACACACCTTTTGTTTCAGAAGATAATCAGCAAGAACACAGGCACCAGCCACTCTGGCCAGATTCCTGATCCGCTGTTTCATGAAAAATCCATCTTTCAGGCGCAGGGCAAGGATCAAAGTCCTGATATATCGAAACGGGGATCTGAAAAAAAATTTTAGATTTGATACAAGGTACGGTTTGATGCGGATGGGATTGAGATAAAAAGTTTTTTTTACAAACTCCCTGTCTTCAGGATGAAACCCGCCTTTTTTCGGAGGCCGGTTCGCTGCAAGAACCAGATCCTGGCCCATGCCCTCCAAACTTCTGACCTCTCTTTGCAAAAATGTTGTCGATATTTGCGGGAAACATGAAAAAAAATATGCAATTTTCATAAGAATTGATTATCCTGTACTCGTTTTGTGTGAATTCAGTTTGTCGCATGATAAATCTGGTGTGTCAAGATTATAGGCGGTGAATCGAACGAACGATCTGGCTGAAAACAACAGCATCTTTGTCATCAGCAGATAAGTACCCGACCAATAATTTTTTAATATTTTCGTAGGGGCAATCCCTTGTGGTTGCCCTTTGCTGAAAATA
>JAUCGE010000362.1 GCA_030377965.1 Desulfobacterales bacterium HSG16 | reverse complement strand
CCTCTCTGTCAAAGGTATTATGTTCGATATCTATTTCATCGAATTTAGATGGCCCTCCCACATCTTCGATAGCGTGTTTGACAAAGGTATCATCCACCAGATCGTTTATGACAAAATCTGGATCAAGCTTTTTCAAAAACTCTGTATCTCCTTCCATAAGGGTTTTTTGCATCTGTCTCAAGATGAATCGGGTTGCCGACGGATAGGGATAAGGCTGGAACCCCAACCTTTTAGCGCTCCATTCCGGATGCAAGATGGCCTGGGGAATGTTCCCTTTTCCATACTTTGAAAGTTCATACCCTTTAAATACTCTCAACAATATCTTCTCAGACACCGGCAGATATTTTTTCCCATCTCGTCCAAGTATTTTTGCTGCTTTTTCAGGATTTTGAGTGACCCACAACTGTGCTCTGACAACAGCGTTGATCGCTTTTTGTGTAAATATCGGGTTTGAGGATGTCACATTTTCGTTCATAACCACCACACAGCACGGATGGTTTTTCCAGATATCCCCAGTAAACCTCATGATTCTTGCACCGGTTTTTATCTCGCTGACTGCATTGAAAGGCTCTGCCACGATAAAGCCGTCAATCTTGTTCCCCGATAGAGCCAGAGGCATTTCAGATGGAGGAAGAATGAACAGATTGACTTCATTTTTTTTCAAAGGGATAGATTGATTCTGAATGACCGGTTTGAGTCCGGCTTTTTCAATACCCATCTGAAGGATAATGTTATGCATTGAGTACCAGTAGGGAACAGCAATCTGTCTGCCGCCCATATCCGCAAACCCATTTATGCCTGAATCCTGTCTGACCGTAACAGCGCTGCCGTTGGTATGATCCCAGGCCAGCACTTTTACAGGAGCATTAATGTTGTATCTCATCCAGACCGGTATTGGCAGGAGCATGTGGGTCAGGTTGAATTTGCCCGTCATAAATGATTCTGACAGAGTCGACCATGACCTTACACGAACAGGGGTTGTCACATCCAGCCCTTCATCCTGGAAAAAACCCATTGCATGAGCGATCAAAAGAGGAGTTGCGTCCGTAATCGGAAGATATCCTATACGAAGGGTTTTGCTTTTTTCAGCATATGCCTGAAAAGGTGTTGTGGACAACCCTGCGGTTGCTGCGCCTGCGGCTGATTTTATTAGAAATTCTCGCCTGGTTATACTTTTATCCATTTATTCTCCTGGTTTAAAACGTATTGTTGTTGACGAGACTTTCCCTGAATTTAGTGAGAATCGAAGAGCGGATTTTAAAAAATGCTTTGTCTGTCATTTTCCTCGGATAATTGAGATCCACATCAAAGACTTCCATGATCCGGCAGGGGCGGCCTCCTAACAAAACTATCCGATTTCCCATGAGGATGGCCTCGTCAATATCATGGGTTACGAAGATCGCTGTAAAATTTTCTATCTGCCAGAACTCAATCAACTCTTCTTGAAGGTGCTGTCGGTTGAAGGTATCCAGAGCTGCGAAAGGCTCATCCATCAAAAGTATTTCCGGGTGACCTATCAATGCTCTTGCCAGGCATACCCGTTGAGCCATGCCCACGGATAACTCTGGAGGATGCACTTTTTCTGACCCTGACAATCCCATGATCTCTATTAACTGGTTAACCCTGAACTGAAGGTTGTCCATGTCCTCGCGGAGCTTACATCCGAAAGTAATATTATCTTCTACATTAAGCCAGGGGAGGAGGCTGGACTGCTGAAACAGGATAGATCTTGAAGGATGGGGACTTACCACTTTTTCATCATCGACCCTTATTTCTCCCGACGTAAGAGGCATCAAACCCGCGATCATACTGAGCAGTGTGGATTTACCACAGCCCGATTCACCCAGAATGATTACAAAATCCCCTTCTTTGATATTGAGATCGATCTTGCCGATGATCTCCATGGGTTTCCCCCCCGGAAGCCGGAAGGTTTTGTATAAACTATTGATTCGTATTTTCAATTATGATTCCTATCGCTCATATCCTGATTGACTGGCTATGATTGTCAAGCTTTCATTCTGATCCAGACATTTTTTGTCAGATGAAGATAGCAAAATTTCGACAAAAGCTCAACATACATATTCATTACGATATCGATTCAATCTTTTTTTTGCCATCTGTGACATATTATTTCATATATGATCAATACTTTTTCCTTTCTTTTTTAAACACTGCTGTTTCTTGTATAGCATCGAATATGCGATTGTAAAACGTTTAACCAATCTTT
>JAUCGE010000361.1 GCA_030377965.1 Desulfobacterales bacterium HSG16 | reverse complement strand
GAAAGAGAAAAGCTATATCCCTTTTGTCTTCACTCCATCACAAATAGAGACATTTCTTATTTCGATTCAACAGTCGATTCGGAAATCATACAGAGACGTATTTGTGACAGATGTCGGCGTTTACACATCGATTATTATCGTTGTTGGCCGTATTATTTTTTCTTGGCTGCACACAGCCCATTCAACCAATAAACAACTCCTCATATAACAAACCCCCTGATAATCAAAAGACCGCTTATTCTTCATATTCTCAGAAACAACTGAAAGTCGCGAAACAATTGACCAGGTCAGACTCTGCTGCCTGCAATTCTGATTTCGATTCTGCTCCCATTTCAACAAAAGCGTCCGCACCAGAATCCGATGTAAAAATTACAACGACGGTTTTCAAATCCGATTCGGACAATATAGCTGCCCTCCCCTCTTCCGACTCTAACCAATCTTCGGTTCAAGTCTATACAGAAGAGGATATTATACCGCCAACCATTGACGAGGTTCTCGATTTCTGCCAGACCGCTCAGTCGTTATGGGAAAGGCGCGATCTTGATAACGCTCTTGCCGCTCTTGATAACGCATATGCCCTCATCCTTAAAATAGATACTCAGGATAACCCGGATCTGACCCAGCAGAAAGAAGATCTCCGCTTTACCATATCAAAAAGAATATTGGAAATTTACGCTTCCCGCAATATTGTTGCAACAGGAAAGCACAACGCAATTCCAGTATATAATTCCTCCGGCAGCTTAAACCAGCATGTGCAGGCAGAAGTCAACCGCCTGGCCACCGGAGTTGAGAGAGAATTTTTCATCCAGTCATACAGGCGCTCTGGTAAATACAGATCAATGATCCTTGCAAAGCTTAAAGCAGCGGGTATTCCCGAAGAACTGTCCTGGCTTCCTCTTATAGAGAGCGGATTTAAAGTCAGCGCCCTGTCAAGTGCAAGAGCTTTGGGAATGTGGCAGTTCATCCCTTCCACAGGCTATAAATTTGGTCTCAAGCGCGATCAATACATAGACGAGCGCATGGACCCGGAAAAAGCAACAACCGCTGCCATAGCCTATCTAAAGGAACTACACTCCATGTTCGGTGACTGGAGTACCGTCCTTGCTGCCTACAATTGCGGCGAAGGCAGGGTACTCAGAGAAATCCGCAGGCAAAATCTCAATTATCTGGATAACTTCTGGGATCTTTACGAACGACTGCCAAGAGAAACCGCAAGATATGTACCCAGGTTCCTTGCCACAATTCATATTATCAATCATCTTGATGAATATGGCATTGACTCTATTCAACCAAGTGAGCCGGTTGCCTATGAAACCATTGAAATCCGAAAACAGATTCATTTGAAAAATGCGGCCAATGTAATCGGTTCCTCTTTTCGACTCCTCAAGGAACTGAACCCGGAACTCAAGTACAGTATCCTGCCTCCAGGCAATTATTCTTTGAAAATCCCGTTTAACACGGGCGATGTACTGCTCGCAAGTATCGATAATATTCCCACTGCATCCATTCCCGTCGTCCGCAGATCATCAAGATCAAAGTCAAAAAGATCCTATATTCGCCATAAAGTCAGATCAGGACAGACGGTTTCAAGTATAGCCCGCCGCTATCACTGCACCATAAAAGAGATTACCCGCACCAACAAGATCAGAAAAAACCGTATTTCAGTCGGTCAGGTACTCAAAATCCCGAGGAAAGCCAAATACAAAAAAAAGGGAAGCAGGCGAACAGCCAGATACTCAGGCAGGTCGATAACATATGTTGTGAAAACCGGGGATTCTCTGTGGAACATCGCAAAAAAATACGGTACAACTCCCAAACAGATTAAAAAAAGAAACAAATTAAATAATTCACGGATTTCTGCGGGTCAGAAGCTGAAAATTTCCAGCAAAAAATCACAGAAAAGCAAAGTCCACAAAAAATCGAAAACTTATAAAGTCAAAAACGGGGATGTCCCGCTTACAATTGCAAAACGATACAAAATGCCCCTCAATCGGCTGCTCAAAATCAACCGTCTCACAAGCCGGAGCAAAATTTATCCGGGCCAGAAACTTTATGTTGACTAAACGATAAATCTATTTTATGTACCTCGTTTAACATGCCCTCGTAGCTCAGGGGATAGAGCATCGGATTCCTAATCCGTGCGCCGCAGGTTCGAATCCTGCCGAGGGCACCACTCAAAATATTTAAATTTAAGGATCATGGATTTTTTCCATGATCCTTTTGTTTT
>JAUCGE010000360.1 GCA_030377965.1 Desulfobacterales bacterium HSG16 | reverse complement strand
AACAGTTATCTGTGGTGACAGACCTGGATACTCCCATTGGCATAAGCCTGTCCGATTTGATAGTTACAGATCCAGATAACACTTATCCTGCTGATTTTACTTTAACAATAGAATCCTGGACGAATTGCTCGATTTCCGATGATATAGTAACTCCTGACTCTGGTTTCACCGGAGTGCTTACTTTGCAGGTTATGGTAAACGATGGGGAAGATAACTCAGAACCTTTCAGTTTTGATATAACCGTGAAAGGAAAAAATACTCCCCCGGAATTTACATCTGAACCTGTTGTGACAGCCACAGAAGATCAACCATACGCTTATTCCGTTACAGTTCTTGATCCTGATACAGATGATGCTGTCACGATTTCAGCTTCGTCCGTGCCGGGATGGCTCACCCTTTTGGATAACGGGGACGGAACAGCCATACTTTCCGGAACTCCTGAAGACAAGGATACGGAAAGCAGCGAAGTGGTACTGGAAGCAGTAGATAAAAAAGGAGATAAAGCCAGTCAGTCATTCACTATTTCCGTAACGCCGGTCAATGACGCGCCTGTTATCACGGGTAATAAAAAATTGACCACTCAGGAAAGTATATCTTTGACCATAAGCATCAACGACCTTATTGTAGAAGATATCGACAATCTCTTTCCAGATGGCTTTACCTTGAAACTTAACGGCGGCAATAACTATTCTTTCAGCAATGACACAATTACCCCGGAAACAGGATTTACAGGTACTCTTACGGTTCCGATAACGGTCAATGACGGAGGACTTGACAGTAATGTTTTTGAGTTGAGTGTCACTGTGACCGAGACAAAAGAACAAAGAAAAATCAGCGGTACTGTCACAAATTTGAAAAAAGATAAGGAAATCGCTATCAATGCTGTTTCCAGCTCTCTTGATTTCAATAAATCTGTCAATTTGAGAGGAACTGGAGAAACAGCTCTTACCTACGTTATTGAAGACCTTGATGCCGCAGCAGATTATCTGGTGGAGATTAATTCTTCAGATTACCCCTATCAGGCAATTGAAGGTGTGGATATATTGGACTCAGATGCAGCCGGAATAGATTTTACACTGACCTCGCCGGATGGATCCATTTCGGGTGTAGTTATTTTTCCGCCAGGGGCAGAAGTCGGGGAGACTGTGACAATATTGGCTAATTCTGAATCCACGGGTTCTGAGGGCAGCGTTGATGTAAGCTCGGGAGATAGTGAAGTTTCTTACACTATCTCTGAACTTCTTGATGCAGATGACTACATCGTCTCAGCGTGGTCGGATAAATATGTCAGGCAATACTATTCAGAATCGGAAGATAAGGAATCTGCAACGCCTGTGGATACAAGCAGTGATGGAGCAAAAGCAGTTAATTTCACATTAGATTCAGGAGCCTTTATTTCAGGAAGCATCTCCGGGGAAGACCTCAGCGATGTCCGGGTTGAAGCCTGGTCTGACAGTACCAGTTCTGGAGGCGGCGGTGCAGCATCTGCCGATGGTTCCTATAAAATCGAAGGGCTGAAAAAGGCAGATGATTTCAAAGTTTCAGCCGCGTATCCACAAGGAACTCCTTTATTCTATGCCAATGACAAAGCCGTTGGTGACAAAGCTCTTGCCGCACTTGTCAGTACAATGAATGAAAGCCCTGATTCTATCAATATAGCCTTGCCGGAGATGGCAGCTATCACAGGAATCATCAGTGATGAAAGTGGCGCGCCTGTTGCTGGTGTATGGGTGGATGCACAATCTGAATCAGGACTTGACGGAGGGGGCGGCAGTTTCAGTGACAATGACGGAACCTATGAAATTAAGTCATTGCCTGGAGACCTTTTATATATAGTGAAAGCAATGCCAGGTTCCTCTCTTTCCTATGGCCCACAGGAAAAAGAGGGCATCTCCCCAGGAGGCGATTCGGTAGATTTCATACTTGAAAAAATAGATACCTTTACTCTTTCCGGCCAGATTATGGGCAGCGACGGAAATCTTGTCCCGGATGTTCAGGTGGAAGTCTCATCAAGCTCTCCCGAATTTTTCGAAACTGTTGGAAGTACCTCTGACTCTTACGCAATACAGGGGCTTCCAGAAGCTGAGAATTACACTATTAAAGCGTATCCACCCCAAAGTTCTTCTTATGCTGTTTTTACGAGAAGCGGAGTATCCATAACAGGAGATACAGCTTTTAATATTGTACTGGCTGCATCATCCGCTATAATCAGAGGCAGAATTCTGGATGAAAATGGTGAACCT
>JAUCGE010000359.1 GCA_030377965.1 Desulfobacterales bacterium HSG16 | reverse complement strand
AATATATTACGAGGAGATAACATGGCGATAAAAGCAAAAGTAGCGATAGCAATCGATTTTCTGTCTGCATTCTTGACGATTCCGAAAAAACAGCAGGGGAAAATCCTTGAATTTTTGACTAAATTCAGATCCAATCCAACTTCTCCCGGCATCAATTACGAAAAAATTATAGCAGCAAAAGACCCCAATATGAGATCCGTGCGTATAGATAAAGCCTTTCGAGGTATAGTATTGAAACCTGAAAAAGGTAATATTTACGTGCTGCTATGGGTAGCTCACCATGACAGGGCTTATAAATGGGCAGAAAACCGGACAGTGACAATACATCCTGAGACTGGAAGCATACAGGTTTTAAATGTCGAAGATATGGAGCATGTGATAAAGACGGCAGTTGCTGAAGATAGCAGCAACCTTTTTTCAAAATACAAAGATCGCCATTTACTGCGACTTGGCGTACCTGAAATACAGATGGAACTTGTACGCAGCTTGAAAAACGAAGAAGACCTGGACGAAATTTCAGAAAAACTTCCCCAGGAAGCGAGTGAAGCCCTGTATTATCTGGCAGCAGGCTATACCATTGAAGAAACATTTCGGGAAATGGACAAATCCGACAAATCCTGCAGCAAAGTAGATAAAAACGATTTTGAATCGGCATTGGACAATCCTGACTCCCAAAGGCGTTTTTATATTGTTGAAGATGATCTCAAACTTCTCGAAATCCTGAACGCGCCATTGGAAAAATGGCGCATATTTTTGCATCCTTCCCAGAAAAAATTTGCAAAACGAGACTGGAACGGCCCGGTAAGAGTACTCGGAGGTGCGGGAACCGGAAAGACCGTGGTTGCCATGCACAGGGCAAAATGGCTCGCAGAACACCCTTTTTCCGGTGACAATGACAGAATTCTCTTTACGACTTTTACAAAAAACCTGGCAGCCGACATACGGGAAAATCTTTCCATGATTTGTGACAGGAAATCCATGAGGCGGATCGAAGTAGTCAATCTCGACCGCTGGGTTGCCGATTTTTTGAAAAAAACCGGCTACACATTTCAAATCGACTATGGAAACAGGACAAAAGAATTATGGTCTCAGGCCATTGATATGGCCCCTTCATCCCTGACTTTTAAAGATACTTTTTACCGGGAAGAATGGGAACGGGTGATTCAGCCGCAGGGAGTTTGCAGTTCAAAGGAATATTTCAAGGCATCCCGTATCGGCAGAGGAGTCAAGCTGAATCGAAAAGATCGAAAAGCTGTCTGGACGGTGTTTGAAGAATATCGTACTCTGTTGAATGAAAACGGATTGAAAGAAGTGGATGACGCTATGAGAGATGCTTGCTATATAATTGAAAAACAGGGAAATATTCTGCCTTATCGTGCCATTGTGATAGACGAAGCTCAGGATTTCGGAGCTCAGGCATTCAGACTGATACGAAGAATGGTACCAAAAGGTAAAAATGATATATTTATCACAGGGGACGCACATCAGCGGATATATCGTCATAAAGTGGTACTTGGAAAATGCGGCATCAATATCATGGGCAGGGGCAGAAAACTCCGTATAACCTATAGAACTACAGACGAAACCCGTAAATGGGCTACAGGTCTTTTAGAGGGAGTGAAAATCGATGACCTTGACGGCGGAACAGATGACGTAAAAGGTTTTAAATCCTTATTGCACGGGATTGCTCCGGTAGTAAAAAATTTCAATTCTCTGGAAGATGA
The DNA here is from genome assembly GCA_030377965.1 of Desulfobacterales bacterium HSG16. GTDB lineage: Bacteria > Desulfobacterota > Desulfobacteria > Desulfobacterales > HSG16 > JAUCGE01. Next base: position 528 of record JAUCGE010000359.1, on the reverse strand, counting down.
ATCAGAGTTCATATGCCAATTTTTAAAAACAAAAAAACACTTGAAAAGCGTCTGTCTTGTGGCCCGCACTCATACATTACTGAATCAATATGATGCTATATTGAAGGAAAAAGGCATTGAAACGTATAATATCAAAAGATCGGAACCTGAAGACCGGAAAGCCCCAGGACTTCGCCTTGCAACAATGCATCGAGTGAAAGGACTCGAATTCGATCATGTCATCATATCAGGAGTGAATAAGGGAATTATTCCATATACAGGTTATGCAGGCAAGTCCTGTGATATTACAATTATTGAGGAATCGGAAGTATTGGAACGGGCGCTTTTATATGTATCGGCAACACGGGCAAAAAAAGAAGTGGTGATCACAAGTTTTGGTAAGAAAAGCCCGTTTCTGGAAAATATTACCTGAAAACAGGTGGAGTGCGAAAATAGAGCGCAGCGGTTTTTCGCAAATATAAGTACCTGTGCAAAAATTTCTGCACAAAGACCTCCGAGGTTTTGAAAACCTCGGAGGTCTCCTGTATC
>JAUCGE010000071.1 GCA_030377965.1 Desulfobacterales bacterium HSG16 | reverse complement strand
GCATAAATTATGTTACATTTATTGTAGGGGCAAACCCTCGTGGTTGCCCCCGTACAAGGGCAGGCACAGGGCCTTCCCCTACATTAATGTTGAGAAATATTTGATTAGGTACTTAAGTTAACAAAATATAAGGGATGGCAAAATATGCCATCCCTTTTTTATACCCGTTTGTCTTAACTGAGTCTATGAATAAGAACTGGACAGAAAAGAGCGTACTCACAAATGCTTGAAACAGATCAATGCGTAAAAATTGCCCTTGAAGCCATTCAAAATGCATGCATCATATTAAAAAAGCGGCGTTATCCTTTAGAAAAGCATTTTAAAGATTCAGCATACGGCATAAAAGAAGCTGTGACCCGGATCGATATTGATATCAACCGTTCCATAATGAATCATATCAAGGAAAACACACCTGGGGATATAATTATCGGCGAGGAAATATCCTTTAATTCTGAAAAATCATCAAAAAATGTCTGGCTTATCGACCCGATTGATGGAACCCGTTCATTGATAAAAGATCAACCGGGATGTTCCGTGATGATATCCATGTTGTCAGATCATGTGCCTGTTATGAGTGTTATCCATGATATTTATGCTGATTTGACCATTTGTGCTATCCTGAACAGAGGCGTTTTTATTTGTTCCGGCAAATCTTTTGTCAGAATGACCATGGCCAAAAAATATGAAAAAAAAATATTGTGGAATCCTTTTGCAAATGAAAATTTCAAAAAAATCATTGCAGAAAAATTAAACATGGAAATGATCTGTCATGCTGAAAGTACTGGTTTAAGGGCTTTTCTCATGGCAAAAGGATGCGGAACGATATTTTTGTCCCTGCCAAAAAGTGCCAGAATATGGGACACTGCCCCGGCCTTTGTGATTATTTCTGAAATAGGCGGACAATATACCGATCTTTCAGGAAATAACCTTATTTTTGATCATAATCGGCCTGTTCATGAAAACGGCGCTGTTGCCACCATCGGGATGGATCATCAGAAGGTACTTGCAAGCATAACGCCATGTCTGACATATTGACAACAAGCATGAAAGACAGATCATTGGATATTGCAGACGGGGCATGTATGTGCTAAGTTACCTGAAAATCGAGCATGAGAGGCTGGCTTATGAAAAATCGAATCGTTTTTTTGTTTATAATTTTTTTAACCATTTCAGGGTGTGTGGGGCAAAAACCGGGAGTGTATGATCCATCTGATGAAGATCGCACGACTGAAGAATTGGTGGGTTTTTACGATGGAACTTACTCACAGATACCCGATGGACAGAAAACTGAGCCAGCAGAGAAAAAACACTCTGAACAGAAAAGAGAAGTTGATATAAAATGGGAACATTATGGAGAAGTGGCTGAAAACATGGTTCCAGACTTTTCTCCCCAGTCAACTTTCGACAAATTTATAATGAATGCGGTTAAAAAACTGGTATCTACGCTGCATCCGAAATATAAAAAACATATTTTCAGTAAATACAGGCTCGCTTTTCTTGATGTATCGGATCGTGATAAGCCTGGAATAAAAACGAATTTTCATCAATATTTGACCGAAAAAACCATAATGTTTTTATTTCTCCAACCGGATATAGCGGAAAACATGTCTATAGTCCAACGTTTGTCTATCGAAGATGCTGAAAAAGATTTAGCTGATGATAAAGAGGATCATAAGGAGGATGATAAGGAGATGCCTTCGGCAGCGATCAGGCGTTCGGACAAGAGTAAGCGTTCGGACAAGAGTAAGCGTTCGGACAAAAGTAAGCGTTCGGACAAAAGTAAGCGTTCGGACAAAGATAAAGTTTTCAGAATATTGGATACCCCAAGAAAAAGATATACCGTTATGCCTGAAAAAATTTCGGAGAAAAAAGAATCAACAAAGCCGGAAGAAAATATAACGAAAGAAAATACAACAGAAGAAAATACAACAGAATCACCAAAAGACAATAATAATAATTATTGGATGATAGATTCTATTGCCGATGAAACCTTGAAGGATTATGATGAGAGCGTATTAGATGAAGAAATGAATAGAAGTGTTGTTCTGGACGACGAGAGTTTGCCATCACAACCAGAAGAACCGAACCAGGAACATCGTACACCTGATCCATTAGAAAAAAAGGAAGAGTCTAAAAACAAGAACGTTAAAATGTATTCAAAACAACCTGAAAACAATAATTATGACTTCAAGAAATTAGGCGAAAAATATGATGTTCATATCATTGGGACAGGTTTTATAGCAAGAACCAAGAAATATGTGCATTATAATCTGCGAATGATTGAAACAAAAGGAGCGCGAATTATCGCTATTGTTTCAGTCAAGATTGATAAGGAAAAGATTGAAGAAGTCTGGGGCAAAGGCTGGGATAAAAATTTGGACGAAAAGGCTGGAATAAATAAATAAAATTCTGGAAAGGATATGATTATGAGATCGTATTGCAAACAAAAATCATTTGTTTTTTCATGTTTGAATCTGCTTCTTGTTTTTATAGTTACAATCTGTGTGTCAGGATGTGACAGAGATAATGCAGACATAGTAGACAGGCTCAAAAAGATACAAGGCAAACAAGTCGAGATACAAAGGCAATTAAAAGAGATGCAGACAGAATTGGATCATATCTCGCAACAATTCGATTTGACTAAAAAATTCGATGAGTTGAATGAGGCAAAATGGAAGGCGACGATTAGGGAACTCTGTAATCAAGGAGAAATAGGAGGGACAGGAGGAACAGGGATTAACACAAAGAAATCTCTTGAAGAATTTTTGAAACTCACAACCTCAACCGTGCTTGACAAGGAAAAAATTTATATAAATCAAACTCTGGAAGTTCCAGAAGAAAATATATATGTCACAATGGCAGGGCTTACAAATAACTCCGCTAAATTAAAAATCATTGTTCAGATGAAAAATTATAACAAAGTCCTTGAAAAGGGGAGTTCTGTTGAAATCAGGACCAGAAGCGACGACAAAAAGAAAATTTACGTTTTTTTTCTGTGGGATGTTGATTCTAAAAGTAAAAGCGCTGTGCTGATTATAAAAAAGCAAACTATGGAGTATGATGTTGATGCTCTCTTGAAAAGTGGTAAAAAAAAATGATCGGAAATTCCGTGGTAAGCAATTAAAATGATTTTAAAACAGGAAAAAGATTTTAAACTTTAATCGATAATATTTGATATCGACATCCAATTTGATCAGGAGGTTCAAAAACATTGGCAACACCCGAAGAAATCCAGGCATTTAAGAACCGGTGGCTCTTTTGGCCGATAGCCCAGTCCGCAAGGATGAGAATGGAAATTCTGAACCTTTCTGGTGAATTGAAAAAACTGGTCGATGAATTTTATTTTGCAAAGGCCGGACAGTTTACAATATCAAGAAAGATTCGTCGATTCATCAAAAAATATCTTTATTATACAATATCGAAAGAAGAACAAGCTGTCATAGATCACACTCTGGGAAAAGAGTTGTTGGATATATGGTCAGAAAATATCGAAGGCGTAAAAAAAGGTTTCAGAGTTGATGCACAGCGGAATATCGAATTTTTCAGTTATCTTTACAAACAGCTTGAAATAATGCATAATCCTGACTATTCAGAAACTTATGAAAATTTTCAAAACCTGGGGTTCTCGCTTAAAATACTGAGACCAAACAACCAGGCCCATATATACCTTTCTTTTTCATTTGTCATGAGACCTCTTAAAAAATTTATAGCTGAATATTTGAGAATGTCTGTTATTACAGGTGATTACGAGATTTTGTTCAGGCGTTTCCCACCCTGGCATTTTATGCTGGCTCTTAATGTAGCTCCGGGGCAGAGAACTCTATGGGATCACAGGGGACTCGATTTTCCTCCCATTATTTACAAACTGGACTTAAAATATACATTGGCTCTTGAATTGAATAATATTCAAACAAGAAGCAATGATAGATTTGTATCCTGTCCGATTGTCAATGATCTTGAACTGGAAAAACACAAGAACGCCGAACTTCAAAAGTTCGATGAGGATTTGAAAGGTATATTTCCCCATAAAGGATATATCTTTGGAGCGCAATTCGATGAAGAAGGAAGAGTCTATTTAGATAAGGGGCCAAAGAAAAAAGACAGTGACAGTGGAAACGACAGCAAAGGCTTCAAGCGAATAATTTATCAGATAGGAAGGGCATTTGTCTGGATAAAAGATAAGATAGTAGAACTATTTATGGGAAAAAAAGAGGAAGAGAGAGAAAAAGAAATTATTGCGATGTATGGAGCAAGGCGGGCAAGATATCTGGGCATAGAAGCTCAAGCCAACCTGATGAAGGCTATACCTACTCCAGGAACTGACAGCGGACTGGTAATAAGATTTAACCTTCTTCACCCAATAGCTGTTCTGCTCGAAGGTATCAACAGAAGAAAAGACATCACTCTTGATGAAATTCCCTACCTATGGAAATCTCTGGATATAATAAAAGGTGAATTGTTCAAGCCAAAGGCAAAACGTCGCAGTCAAAGTGAAATAGTGGATGAGGTTTTCAGCAATCCTAATCCTATGGGGGTTGCGGCTGAAACTATAGCAATTATTCAAGAAATCGAAAGAATCAGGGCAGAAAATCCTGAAGATCCAACAGAGGAAAAAGCATGGAAATATTTTATAGAGAGGATGGTTGAAGGCAAAGGCGGTCTGGGACAACCAATATTACAGGCCCTCTGCACTTTTCTGTTAGCTGATGGATTCGATGTGGTATTCAGTATCTGGCCTCTTATAACCGGTAATGAAATTTCCATTGATCATACTACAGGTAAGGTTGAAGAAAAACCCTGGAAAGAGAAAAAAACTCTCCTTCCGCTCCTGGATGTTTTAAAAAAAGAACTCGAAGATCTTTTGACGAACGTCTTTACCAAATACATAGATATTTCAGCCGCGACCAAACGCGCACGCAGTGAGTCCAGACTCTCCGGGATGATCGTGGAATACTGTCTCAATACCAAGATGGATGAAGAAAAATTTCGTGAAAAGCTCATGAGCCATTTGAAAGAGCATTACCTTGTTCATTTCGATTTTTTCAAAGAATATCTCAAGGAACAGAAACCTACCGTATTGCGTCAGGTGAGCAAGTTTTACAATCTTACGATCAAGAAAAATGAGGCTGGCCAGGAAATCATAGGTGGATACGGCGAACAGCTCGAAAAAGATATGGAAAGCATAATCGATCTGATTCACAATGCCCGCGAACGTCTTTACAGCCCCAGTGTCGGGAGCAGGCTGCTCAATTTCATTGATCCTTATAGCGTGGATATACATATAGGCGATTTTCATTATAGAGGTATGGGATTTGAAAAAGAAGAAGAATTCATTATTGCCCATGAAAAACGCCAGTTTCAACTTGCCGAAGAAATGAGTAAAAAAAGAGCGCAGATTGATGCATTTGATATCGAACGAATGGGAAACAAACAGATTGTTGATGGCAAACATGTTGTGCTTAAGGTTCAGGAAGGTCTCAAAATGGCTACTGCCGAATCTGAGCGGAGACTCAGGGAAGTCGAATTACAACTTGCCATCAGCGAAACCAAGAAAAAGGCTGTTGAGGCGCTTATGAATGGAAATTTCAAGGAATACGGTTTATTATCCTTGATCCAGGCCCATGCTGATGGAGGCATTGAGGCTGTCGAGAAAGTACTGCATCACAGCCATACAATGTTGATGGCCATAGATCCGCACCTGCACGAGCATCAGATAAAAGCTGAATTCAGGAAAAGAATGCTCAAATTGTTTGAGGATAATCCGGAAAAAATCAATCCGCTTTCCGTTGCTATGCTTTTAAATACAAACGTCGAATCTCTCACCCTGCCTGAATTTTATAAAAACATGGCTGAAAAATTCGAAGATATCTTTAAAAATCATCCGAGACTTGCTGGCCTCGGCATGATGGGTCCCGGAAGTATGATGGGGCCTGGAGGTATGATGGGGCTTGGAGGAATGATGGGGCCTGGAGGTATGATGGGGCCTGGCATGTTCGGCCCTTTAAAACCAACGGGATCGAAAAAAACATCGGATGATGATTCGAACAGTGATCAAAATTCAAGCAACAGCCGCCATCTTGAATGGGAAGAATGGAATCGACAGATGCTCGAATCCCACCAAAATGCGAATGGCAATCAGGATTTTTATGATGATAAAACCGGGCAGCCAGGACAGAATTCTTATATTCCGCCCGATGATAAGGGCCGTGGATAAAATAACTTCCACAACCTTGCTTGCCTTTGAATCTGTTTTCTGCGTTGCATTGATGGGTATAGACAATAAGTATTCACCCATCAATGCGCCTTGAAAACAGATCCAAATTCGGCACAATCTTTATGGAATTAATTTCATCCACGACCCTAATGGCCAAGAATAATCAGAGGGGATAAATTTTGGATCATGATTTTGATACATGATTTTTTATCTGGCGTTTCAATCAATTTTCTCTTTGATTATTGACAATTCCGATTCTCATGACTAACTTTTTGTATAGCTTAAACCAGCCATTATGGCTGAAAGATTATTGTAAGGAGGATATATAATGTTTGAAGTAACGGAAACCGCGACCTCTCAGGTTGCAGAGTATTTTAAGGGAAAGAATGTGGAGCCTATACGGATCTTTGTCAATGAAGGCGGATGAGGCGGCCCCTCTTTGGCAATGGCTCTGGATGAGCCTAAAGAATCTGATGAAACTCACGAAGTTGATGGATTCAAATATATCATCGACAAAACTTTGATGGAAAAGGCGAAACCTGTAAAAGTTGATTTCATGGAAATGGGTTTTTCGCTTTCATGTGCAATTGATTTCAGTGCTGGAGCTTCTTCTAGCTGCGGCGGTTGTGGAACAAGCAGTAACTGCTGCACCACAGCTTAATCAAACGCGACCATAAGAATTTAAGGCAGGCTGTCACACACAGCCTGCCTTTTTTATTTTTACCCCTGCCTTTTTTATTTTTATCATATGATGCCACGTTTGAATTGTTAATAATTTATAAAATCCATATGTTATACCTGTTGGCGAATCATTTTTCAAATTTCTGGAAAATTGTACCATAATTTTTTGTTGTAATATCTTTGCCTGCACGCTGTATCCTGCCCCTGGCAAACATTGTTGACGTATATCGGATGCCGTGATAATGCTGCCCTGAAAAAATGACAGCCCGACGCTGTATCCGGGCAATGCATATCCGGTGTTGCCGGACAAACCAAAATTAACTGAGGAGGTATTAATATGTCGATGATAGATTACACAATTGATGAACATGTTGCTGTTGTAACGATGAAAAACGGGGAAAATCGCTTCAATCCCGATTTTTTAACCGCATTCATAGATACTCTGGACATTCTGGAAAAAGATACCGAAGCCACGACTCTTGTGGTTACATCCGCCCATGAAAAGATATTTTCCAACGGCATCGATCTGGAATGGCTTATCCCTGTCGTCCAGCAGGAAAAAATGCAGGATGCAAAGGATTTCTTTTATCTGCTTAACAAATTATTCAGGCGGACAGTATTTTCCCCTATGATCACCATAGGCGCTTTATCTGGCCATGCATTTGCAGGCGGCGCTATCTGGAGTTGTGGGTTTGACTTCAGGTTCATGCGTTCTGACAGGGGCTTTTTCTGCTTTCCGGAAGTGGATCTGGGCATTCCTTTTCTGCCCGGCATGCTTGCACTGCTTAAAAAAACCATCCCGATGTACAAGCTGGAAGAAATGCATCATACAGGATCAAGGCTGACTGCCGAACAATGCCTTGAACACCATATGATCACCAAAGCCTGCCACATTGACACCCTGATGGATGATGTTATTGCATATGCAAAAACCATCAACAAGAAGCGAGCTGTTATTACAGAGATGAAATCGCGGTTGTACAAAAATATTGCTCATTGCCTGGATGTGGAAGATATTCCATACATCGAATCTGAAAAATTTAACATCGGATAAATCAGATTTTGTTACAAAATCGATTTTTATCATTGGAAGATGCCTGATGCCAGGAAATTAAGGGATTTGGCAATGGTTTTTCTATACAAAAAACAAGGAGGAATATGAGATGGCTGACTTGATGGAAATCATCAAACAGAGAAGAAGCATCAGAAGATATGAAGAAAAAGATGTGTCTGATGAGATGCTTACAACCGTCCTGGATGCGGTTAAATGGACTCCTTCATGGGCTAATACACAATGCTGGGAAGTTGTGGTGGTGAAAGATCAGGCCATAAGAGAAAAGCTGCAAGGAACCATAGGGCCGAAAAATCCGGCTACAAAGGCTGTAGTGGCTGCCCCGGTGCTGCTGGTTTTGTGTGGAAAACTCGGCACATCAGGTTATTACAATAATACCGTGACAACAAAATTTGGTGACTGGTTCATGTTCGATCTGGGCCTTGCCACTCAGAGTCTCTGTCTGGCCGCACATGATCTGGGCCTGGGTACTGTGATAGTGGGGTTATTCGATCAGGACAAGGCCGGAGATATCCTGGGTGTGCCTGCTGATCACGAAGTAGTTACCATGATTCCTCTTGGTTTTCCTGCCAAATCCCCGTCCGCTCCTAAACGCAAGGAATTTTCTGAGTTTATTCATTATGATAAATTTTGATTTTGAAAATTTCTATATCTCCGCTTGCTGCAAGGTAAGGATATAGAGTTTTTGCAGGTGGGCGTTCCGCCCCCGCTGAAAGATGGCGGGGGCGGAACCCCGCCCTACCGTATCTGGTATTTTATTTATTGGGAAACCTTACTCCTTTTCATGGCATGGAATACAGACCAGTCTGTTCTGCCCGTCTGTTTTCATCAGAGTTTTCATGGTCATTTCATTGCAGCATGCACATGACTCGGATCTGGCAAGTGGTGCGTAAGCAGGCATTTTGAATTCAACTTTTGCAGATTCAAACACCTCGTCAAAAGGTTTTGAGAGCAAATCCATTGTTTTCAGATGTCTGTGCCGATTTCTCTCAGTTTCTGATGCTTTTTTCGACGAGATAGCAGAATCCAGTTTCGCAAATTCTTCCTTGTTTTCCCCCGAATAGGTATAAGATGTTTTTCGCGAAAATCTGTAAGCAGTCTGTGTATTGCGCTTGATGACTGTATACACATTTTTTCCGTAATTATTTATAATCAGATTTCCTTTGCCAGCAGTCGTTCCCAGAATAGACTGAAAAGCATCCACAGCGCAGGAATCATTTTCGCAGATAGCCACCACTTCTTCATCTTCTGACCTGTTGTCGAGTTTTAAAAGGCTGACAGCAGCTTTTGCCACTATATAGCCATAGGTGAGTCCGGGGCAAAGATGGCCGTGAAAGGTGACACATTTTTTCATGTCTTCGGGCAGTTTCAAATCATTCTCAATTTTCATTTTGCATCCTTGATTCTCGATTTTTAATTTTTAATCCTCAAACCACGTTGTTTCCATTTCAGTGGTTATCATCTCAGTATCTTCAAGGCGCTGGATAAGTCCCTTGGTTTTAGGGAGTTCATAAGCGAAAAAATATCTGCATGTCTGAATTTTCCCAAGATAAAACCGTTTTTTTGCCTTTGTCGGGTTTTTATCCAGCTCTTTTTTTGCGGCAATTGCCTGAACAAGCCACTGCCATGCGATGGTAACAATTCCGAACATTTCCAGATAGAGAGTTGCATCAGCCAGAAAGATTTCAGGCTTTTCTTTACGTGCTATTTCCATCTTATGCTTAGTCACCTGACCAAGATCGACAAGAGCTTTCTCAAGATTCGTGCCAAGGGGCGCAATTTCTTTTATTTTAAGAGTTTGCCATATTGTTTCACCCAGCGTTTCCATGTACAGATTAAAAGCTTTTCCCTGTTGAGCTATGACCTTTCTGCCTAAAAGATCAATTCCCTGAATACCGGTTGTACCTTCATGAATCGGATGAATTCTGGCATCCCTGAAATATTGTTCCACTGGAAAATCCCTGCAATAACCATATCCACCAAAACACTGGAGGCTCTGGCTTGTCGAAATCACTCCCATTTCAGAAGGATAACTTTTTGCCACTGGAGTCAATATGTCTAACAAAAGATTGTATCTTTCTTTGTCTTCGCCTTCGGCAACATCTGCCATGTCCGTATATACAGCGCATTGTAGAATCAAAGATAGAGAGCCTTCAACAACCGAACGCTGGAACAGAAGCATTCTCCTGATGTCAGCATGTTCAATGATTGGAACCTGGGGGCTGGCCGGGTCTTTTATTGATAATTTTCTTCCCTGGGTTCGAGTTTTTGAATAATCAAGGGCCGCATAATACGCGGCAGATGCAATGGCTGCGGCTCCCAGGCCAACGCCTAAACGGGATTCGTTCATCATCTTGAACATATACAAAAGCCCTTTGCCCGGTTCTCCGACAAGCCAGCCCCGACAATCTTTTTTCTCTCCAATGGATAATTCGACAATAGGTGCGCCGCGATATCCCAGCTTATGGTAAACAGAAGAGACCGTGACATCGTTGGACACAAGCTCGCCTGCATCGTTCAGACGTTTTTTAGGAACCACAAACAGAGAAATTCCCTTTACGCCCGGAGGAGCGCCTTCTATTTTAGCCAGCATCAGGTGAACCACATTTTCAACTCCATCATGATCCCCTGCTGAAATGAAAATTTTCTGGCCTTCGATATTATAAAATCCTCCTGGATCAGGTGATGCACATGTTGTAATGTCCGAGAGGGAACTGCCTGCCGAAGGTTCGGTCAAAGCCATTGTTCCCTGCCAGCGGCCTGCCAGCATATTCGGAATATAGGTTCTGATCAAATCATTTTCTCCAAAGGAGGCTATCAGACCGGCTGCACCTGAAGTGAGTTCCGGGTAGACGCTTGCTGAATAATTGGCTGCCGCAAACATAAATCGACATGCTGCGGAAACAGCAGAAGGTAGCTGTTCGCCATCAAGTTCAAAGGGCAAGGTGGAACCGATCCAACCGCCCTGTCCGCAAGTTTTCATGATTTTTTTTACACTGGCATGAACCCGTACCCGGTCTTTGTCCAACCGAGGCTGGTTTTGATCCATTTCTTCCAGACAGGGCCTGAAAAGATTTGAAGCCAGATCAGAGGTGGCATTTAAAATCAGGTCGAAGGATTTTCTATCGTGGCTGTCATATTTATCGTGCTTTGTCACTTCTAAAGTGTCAAATACTTCATATAGCAAAAAATTCAAATTCTGCCTGCTGAAAAATTTTATAGCCATTGTTTTTGCTCCGTTCATCGTTTTTTAACGTTTTTTTCATCATTTGATGTCTCGTCTGTCTATCCATCTGTGCATAAATTTTTTGTTAAGACTGGATGATTATGATTCAAAAACAAAAAAGGGAAAGCGGTAATATACCGCCTTCCCTTTTCTTTATTCAAACAGGCTTATCGATATTGCCAGCCGATTGACGATTTTATCAAATTATCAATCAAAGGCCGACAAATTATGGCGATATTTATGAGCCGGTTGCTGCTTTATGGGTCTTGATCTCAACTTTTTCTGTCAGGCTGCCATAGTACTCGCGAAGGATATCAAGAACTTCTTCACGGCCAAAGTGATCCGGAAGCTCGTCACCTTCGGAAAGGCCCTTACGGAGCATGGTTCCGGAAAGAAGTACGCGGTCTTCCTTGGAATGGGGGCAGGTTCTCAAAGATGCCATGCCGTCACATTTGTGGCAGTAGAAAGTCCAGTCGATCTTCATGGGTACACAAAGCAATGCTTTGCCTGGCTCGGCAGGAGTTGGGATTTTGTCGAAGATGGTCTGTGCTTCGAACATTCCGTAAAAATCTCCAACACCAGCATGATCGCGGCCGATAATCATATCGGAAATTCCGTAGTTCTGGCGGAAGGTAGCATGAAGCAGTCCTTCTCTCGGACCTGCATAACGCATATCAAGAGGATAGCCGCCCTGAACGATATTTTCTTCAATGAAGTATTTTTTCACCAGCATATCAATGCAGCGTACCCGAACTTCTGCGGGAATATCGCCGGGTTTGAGGTTACCGACCAGAGAGTGAATGAATACGCCGTCACATACTTCACATGCGATCTTTGCAAGGTATTCGTGGGAACGATGCATGGGGTTTCTGAGCTGCAATGCTGCAACACGATTCCATCCTCTATCATCGAAAATCTTGCGTGCTTCGGCAGGTTTCAGGTAAACGCCTTTATATTTTTCCGGATATTCGCCTTCGCTCAGTACCTTTACAGGGCCTGCGAGGTTTACATCTTTCTGTTCCATAACCATCTGGACACCAGGATGATCGTCCTGAGCGATTTTCCAGAATTCTTCGGCTGTGGGAGTGCCTTCGCCCATATAGACTTTTTCGCACTCATATTTTTTATCTTCAGTGGTCATCTCAAATTTTTCGGTGACTTTCATGGTGGCCATGATTTCGCCGCCCTTGCTTACCAGAGCTATTTCCTCTCCGTCAGCAATAGCATCAGCATCTGCTTTGTCAGCAGAAAGTGTTACCGGGATGGGCCAGAAAGTGCCGTCGGCCAGAAGGAAGTCATCGCATACGCCTTTCCAGTCGGCTTTTGTCATGAAGCTTGTCAGGGGGCTGAATCCGCCAGTACCCATCATGATCAGATCGCCTTCTTCACGGGGCGAGATCTCAACTTTTTTCAGTCCTTCAGCTTTTTTCTTTTCCGCTTCCAGTTCAGCACCTTCGAGCAGACAGCAGGTCAAACCTTTTCCACCATGAGCATCAACTAATTTCGACATTTACTTACATCTCCTTTTCGTTGGTTTTTTCATAAGATGGCTTCCAGCCACCTGTGCATTTCATTCGTATTATTATAAAAGTAGAAAAGTTAATGTGAAAATATCACTTTGTCAAGTCAAATTCCCGAAATACGTGTTTTTTGCTGGCGGAGAATTCAGATAAATCATAAAAAGTTAATATTCAATCAAAAAAAAAATCGAAAAAAAACAAGGCCCCGCTGTCTGAAAAGACAAAATGCGGAGCCTTGTATAGGTAACAATCTGCTTATCTATAAAGTATTAAAGCACTTTTACTTTATAAACCTCGTTGGAATCAGGATCAATCACATGAACAGCACATGCAATGCATGGATCAAAAGAGTGAACGGTTCTCAAAATTTCAAGAGGTTGTTTCGGATTTTCTATCGGTGTTCCGATCAGGGCTTCCTCGACCGGTCCTAATTTACCCTTGTCACAACGAGGCCCAAGATTCCAGGTCGAAGGTACCACATATTGATAATTTTTGATCTTCTTGTTTTCGATGTTGATCCAGTGGCCCAAAGCGCCTCTGGGTACATCGTTTAAGCCAACGCCTTTGGCCTTGTCCGGCATTTTCCAGGGCTGATAGGTTTTTGTATCGCCTTTTTTAAGGTTTTCAATCAGCTCCATTGTCCAGCCTTCAACAGCATTGCCGACTGCTATGGTTTCAAGGCCCCTGGCTGCTGTACGGCCAAGAGTCGAGAAAAGGGCTGCTGCCGGAATCTCAAGTTTTTTCAGAGTGCTGTTAACAACGCTCGTGATTTCTTTCTTGCCCTTTGCATACGCGATAAGAACACGGGCAAGGGGGCCGACTTCGCAGGGTTCGCCCTCGTAACGAGGAGCCTTGATCCAGGAGTATTTGCCCACATCTTTTTCGGAAAAATTCCAAGCACCTTTCTTGCCGCCGGTATCGTATTCACCGTGCTGGGGTGCGGTTTCGCCCTCATATGGATGTTTGGCTGATCCGTTCTTGTACCATGCATGGGTGACATGCTCGGTCACTTTCTTCTGGTCTGGACTCTTGATCGACTTGAGGTCTTTTTTCATGATTACGCCGGCAGGCATGAAATTGCTGTCCGGTTCCTTGTCGGTCATGGGGAAATCGCCCCAGGCCATGAAGTTGGATGTGCCGCCAATGCCGCCCCAATCTTTATAAAAACTTGCTACAGCCAGAAGATCTGGAATATAGACTTTGTTAACGAAATCCTGGGTCTCTTTATACAGATAGAGAAACTGGGCTATCCGATCAGGAGTTAAATCCCTTGCAGAGGTCACACCGCCGACAACCAGAAACTGGGGATGGGGATTCTTGCCGCCGAAAATAGCATGCATTTTCATTGATTTGGCCTGAAGCCTCAAAGCCTCAATATAATGTGATGCTGCCATGAGGTTTGCTTCGGGCGGAAGCTTGTACGCTTTGTGTCCCCAGTAGGCATTGTTAAACGGACCGAGCTGGCCGGAGTCAACAAAGGTTTTAAGGCGTTGTTGTACCTCTTTATAGTAAGGTGTACCACCCCAGGGTGCCGTGTTCAATGTTTCTGAAAGCCTTGCTGTTTTAGCTGGATCAGCTTTTAAGGCGCTGACTATGTCCACCCAGTCTAAGGCATGGAGATGGTAAAAATGGACAATATGGTCCTGCTGATATTGGGCACCATGAAGCATATTCCTGATAAGCCGGGCGTTTTTCGGTATTTTAACCTTGACTGCATCTTCCACGGCTCGAACTGACGACAAAGCATGAACATAGGTGCAGACACCGCAGGAACGCTGTACAAAATGCTGGGCATCACGGGGGTCACGTCCTTCAAGAATCTTTTCGATTCCTCGAAACATCTGCCCCGAACTCCAGGCGTTCTTAACCTTGCCTCCTTCCACTTCCACCTCAATACGGAGGTGTCCTTCTATCCTGGTAATCGGATCAACGATTATTCTTTTTCCCATTTTATCTTCCTTTCCTTTTTTTCCTAAAAAGGACTGTGTTTAATTTCAGCCTTACATTTCTTCATAAAACGGAGTGAATTTATCCCAAAAATCGGGTTCGCTGCATCCGATGCAGGGATGGCCTGCCTGAACCGGCCAGTTCGTGCCGCCCATGAACTTCGCTGTCGGGCAGTTGTTATATGTTTCAGGCCCGCGGCATCCGAGCTTGTAAAGGCAATATCCCATTGATGCCTCTTCCGAGCCGAACTCTTCCACGAATTCATCGTTTTCAAAATGGGATCTTCTCGGACATTGGTCATGGATGTTCTTGCCATACGCGAACAGCGGACGGCCCTTGTCATCCATATCCGGAAGCTTGCCGAGGAGGAGATAATTGACTATGGTTCCCACGAGATTTACGGGGTTGGGAGGACATCCTGGAAGATTCAATGTCTTGATTCCCAATGCCTCACCAACTCCCACATAGCCTCCAGGATTTGGCTTTGCCGCCTGTATTCCGCCAAATGAGGAGCATGTACCCATACAGACCACTGCCGCTGCCTGGGGACAGACTTCTTTTGCGATATCAAGAAATGTCTTGCCGCCGACTTTGCCGTAAGCCCCGTCATATTTGGTTGCAATGGCACCTTCTACTACGCAGATGAATTTGCCCTTGTACTTTTTGACTGCGTTGTGCAGATTTTCCTCTGCCTGGTGGCCTGCTGCTGCCATTATAGTTTCATGGTATTCGATAGAAAGAATTTCCAGAATCAGCTCGTCGATCCATGGATACATGGTTCTCAGCAGGGATTCGGTACATCCAGTGCATTCAGCCAAGTTAAGCCAGATGACCGGCGGCCTTTGTGCGGGGGATGCAATAGCATCTGCCACATTCTGAATATTTGAGCAGGAAAGTCCCATGGTAGCGGTCAGGAAGGTACAGTATTTCATAAAGTCCCTTCGTGAGACCCCTTTGCTCTCCAGTCTCTCATAAAAATCTTTTCCCTTCTCCAATTGACACCTCCTTGATGCATTTTTAGGGTAGCGCTTTCATTCTGTTACCTGGAAAAAGAGCTAAATTCCAGTACACTAAATTTATTTAATGAATAAGTAAAGAAAAAATTTCATTCATCCGGCTGGACGCATTCCGTGTTCCAACGCAGGAAAGCGCAGGGATAACATCACCATCCATCTATACATCCGATGCCTGCCATTTTTCCTGTGCTATCATGTCAAGGTGAAGGGTTGCAACCTCTTCCAGCCTGGGATAAAATGGGCGCTCAAGCTTTCTTGTATCTATGGTTTTTAAATATTTTTTACACTTGTCACACCCGTCAACACGGTATTCTTTTTCATCATCAGCGTAAAGGTAATTGAGTTTACTCGAAACCGTATTTTCACAAAAAGGACAAAAAATTCTTTTGACCCGCCATTGATGCCAGCAGAAACTGCAGGATAAAAACCGCTCTCCGTCTTTTCCAAGGGAAGAGAGTGCGGGAAGATTTCCACACACAGGACAATATCCAGCATCAAACGGAGTTTTGGGATCAAGATAAACAGAGAACTGATGCCCGCAATTATTTACAGAAGGCTGAACGCTGTTGTAAATCACAAACGATAAAACTTCTGGATCAAGACCCAGATCATCAGCAGCTATGGTCAGGGATTCGTCGTTTTTTTGCAGCAGAGCATCGAAAAAAGATTCTGGCTTGAAAAGCTTTCGATCCAGCGCATCAATAATTTTCGGAGCTGCCTGGGCCATTTTTGGACTGCCTTCTCCCAGAATATTACAAATTTGTATAAAATCTGCCGCCGCTCTTTTGTGATCCACAATAAAATCCGACATCTGGACAAGGGGCAGTTTTTCCTCTTTTTTTAAGGATAAAGCCGATTCGGAAATCTCTGCCGGCTCAACTTCTACCATAGACCCGGATGCTTCCTGTATCAAAAAGACCTTTTCATAAAAGTTCAGGATTTTTTCATAGGCAGGCCGCTTGTTCCTTATGGAAGCCACGGCCTTCTGGATTTCATTCAGCACTGTCCGGCTTTTTTCTTTTTCTATTGTCATTTTTTTCTCCGGTTTTTTATTTTCCGGTTTTTTATTTTCCGGACTCGTGCCATTTTTCCATCAATTCATCCCGTGTGACGATGGCTGACACATCATCCACATATTTTGAAATGTTTTCAAGTCCGCCTTCCTGTCGATCCACCAGAATTACAACATTGACAACTTCAAGCCCTTCTTCCCTGGCCCGTTCGACGGCTTTTATGGTAGAACCGCCGGTGGTAGCCACATCATCAATGATCGATACTTTATCTCCCTTTTCCATATCACCTTCGATCCAGCGGATGATCCCATGATCTTTTTTTGTCTTTCGAATGGAAAAGGCATTTATTGGATGATGCTTCAACTCGGATGCAAAAGCAGTTGCCACGGCAATGGGGTCTGCACCAAAGGTCAGTCCGCCCACACCTTTTACTTCGAGTTTTTCAATTGCTGCAAATACCAGGTTTCCCACAAGATACATCCCTCTGGGGTTCAATATAACCGGCTTGCAATTGACATAAAAATGGCTCATTCTGCCGGAAACCAGCTTGAATGCAGGTTCCTTGCTGTATTTGAACGATTTTCTACAAATCAGATCGATCAATTCTTTTTTCATTATACTCGCCTTTTTTTGTTTATGCCCGGCTTCATCTGCTTCAAACCGGAAGAATTTGTTGATTTAGAAACCATAATAATGTAGAAAAGACCCCTGCTGAGATGAAAGAAGCTTACTTTACGGGATTCAGCAGAGGCCAGAAACCAGAGAAAACCGTTTTGCGGCACTCTCCCGATTTTGCCTGCTTTATATCAGGTTCATTTTTTTGGGTCAATCCAAAACCGTTTTGTAATAAGAGAGGGGTAAATTTGAAATACAGACATTGTTACATACCAAGTCCTATCCATGATTTTGTTGCGGTTTCTGCTTTGATCTTATGGACATTTTTGTCAGTGATGTTCCCTGTCATGTCCCATGGAGCAGAAAACAGGAATTTTTTCACCCTGAACCAGGCTATAGAGACTGCTGTGACGGTCAATCTTGATCTGAAGCAGGCTGATGAACAGACCAATGCTGCCGCAGCGGTTGTAAATCAGAGAAAAACCGCCTTTTTACCGGTCTTAGGAACAGCCTATCAGTACAGACATAAAGATAATTTCAGTAATGATCCGATTACTGGAACATCTTTGTCAGAAGATGAATATTCATTTTCCGCAAGTATTACCCAGCCCATATTTAAAGGTTTTGCCATCTTGAATCAATATCGGATGGCCGGACTCGACTTTGATGCGGCAAAATTCGAAAAAGAACGTGTGCGTCAGGATCTGGTGCTTGAAGTCAAAAACGCTTATTACACCATCTTGAAAAATCAAAAACTCGAAGCGGTTGCTAAAGAAGCTGTAAACCAACTTGCAGCACATCTTGAAGTGGCTCAAAATTTTTATAAGGTCGGTATGATCCCGCTGAACGATCTGCTCAAGGCAAAGGTTGAACTGGCAAATGCAAAACAGGATCTGATAGAAGCCGATTACAGATTGTTGATTTCACGGTCCGGGCTGAACCGAATATTAAGACATCCCATAAATTCGAACATAAACATCCAGGATGTAGTCCATTTTTCAGCATTGAACAAAGATTTATCCTTCTGTATAAGCATTGCCGAAGATCAGCGCATCGAAATCAAGGTAGCCGAACTCCTTATAAAAAAGGCAGGCAAGGCTGTGCAACTGGCAAAAAAAGACTATTATCCGTCCATTGATCTTAAAGCCGGTTATTATAGATCCGGCGATAACTGGGATGTAAACGGCGGCCTCGGAGCTGCTGACCCGGATCGCTGGGACATAACAGCCACTGCTTCATGGAATATATGGGAATGGGGCAGAACCAGGTACAATATCAAAGAACAGTCCCATTATCTGTCCAGTGCAGAATTTGAAAAAGAGGATATGATCGAAAAAATCAGGCTGGAGGTCAAGAGTTCTTATCTTACAGCCAGGGAATCGGAAAAAAACATAGTGACAGTTAAAGAGGCTGTGGTTCAGGCTAAAGAAAACTTCAGGATCAGCGAAGAACGGTATAAGGAACAGATGGCAACATCTACTGATGTACTGGACGCGCAGACTCTTCTTTCAACAACTATGACAAATTATTACAATGCCTTGTACGATTTTCAGTTATCGAAAGCAAGCCTTGCCAGGGCAATGGGATTAAACGAAACCGGCGATATATAATGGAAAGAAACGAAGTCGAAAGTTCTTTTGTAAGAATGTTTCATGTCTGGAAAAGGTATGGACGAAAAAACGCCCTTGTTGACGTGAGTCTGGATATAGCTGAAAGAGAGTTTCTTTTCATTACCGGCCCAAGTGGTGCGGGGAAAAGTACTTTGTTAAAACTTCTGTATCTTGGGGAAAGGGTCAATGAAGGCCATGTGATCGTGGACGGTCAGAATTTGTCCAGGATTTCCAGACGGCAGATTCCGTATCTTAGAAGAAAATTTGGTGTTATTTTTCAAGATTTCAAACTGATCGAAACAAAAAACGTTTTCGCTAATGTAGCACTCGTTGTCGAGGCTTTAGGAACCAGGCCCAGGCTGGTGAAAAAAAAGGTGAACAGCGTATTAAGAACTGTGGGCATGGAAAAAAAAGCAAAATCGTTTCCCCTAAGTCTTTCAGGCGGAGAGCAGCAAAGGGTAGCTGTGGCAAGAGCAATTGCCGGAGATCCCAAAATTATTCTTGCCGACGAACCCACGGCCAGCCTGGACACAGGGTCTGCTGAGGCCATTTTTCATCTGCTGCAATTATACCACAGGCGGGGCGCTACGGTAATTATAGCCACTCATGATACAGCCCTTATCAGAAAAACCGGAGGAAGGGTCGTATTGCTGGACAGCGGACGACTGGAAACATCAACCGTTATTCCAAAATTGCCTGTATGAAGAAATTTTAGCATGAAAAGAATATCATGAAAAAAAACGATATGAAGAAAAAGAAAATATGATACGCCTGTTTTTAAGAGCCATGAGGGATATGTGGACAAACTTTTTATTGAATGCCGTAACAATTGTCACCATATCCCTGTCCGTGTTGATCGTGAGCATGTTTGCACTTTTTTTCATGAATGCGAGTAC
>JAUCGE010000358.1 GCA_030377965.1 Desulfobacterales bacterium HSG16 | reverse complement strand
CGCACGTCGGAAAAAACAGCTTGTCATTCGACTCACTTTTAAACACCGGCTCGATAAGCCGTTGAAGAAATGCCACATCTTACATCAGAATGCAACAAAAGTACTCGTGAAAAAATTTTAAACCATAAAAATCGCACTCCATCTTTGAACAATGCCGCAGAATTTGTACACAGGTACTCAGAATTGTATCATCCATCCAGAACACGTCGTATAGTCCTGGCAATCTGGTCTCGAAGCAGAGGTTTCATGACAAAGTCCTTAACACCGATTTCTCTTGAGCTTTCTTCATCGATCCTGTCGCTGAAACCAGTGCATAATATAATGGGAATGTCCGATCTGATTTTCATCATTTCAATTGCCAGTCGATCTCCTGTCATTTCCGGCATCATGATATCGGCAATAACAAGATCATAACGATCTGTGTTTTGCCGAAATGTCTCAAAAGCTTCAATTGGATTATTATAGGCAACAACAGTATATCCCAGTGCTTTCAGCATCAGTTTAAGCAATTTGGTCACTGTTTCTTCATCATCGACCACTAAAATGGACTCCCGACCTCCTGGTATCGGTTCAAGCTCTTCTTTGATCCTCGCTTTTTCATCTTCTTCGGTTTTGGGAAGGAATACGCTGAATGTGCTGCCTTTTCCCGGCTCACTTTCCACGATGATGGCTCCATCATGATTTTTCACGATACCATGCACAACGGATAGCCCCAACCCTGTTCCTTCCCCCACTTTTTTCGTGGTAAAATATGGATCGAAAATCCGATCCTTGACCAGCCCGGTCATGCCTTCTCCGGTATCGCTGACGATCAGTTTTATATAGGAACCGGATTTCAGATCCCGATACACGGCAGCCACCCTGATATCCAGTTCGACATCTTCCGTACTCACTTCGAGAATTCCCCCTTTTTCTCTCATGGCATGAGCAGCGTTAGTGCAAAGATTCATCATTATCTGATGAACAGAGCTTGGATCGCCCATAATGGTATCGGAGCCGGCTTTCAACTTATGTCGAATCTCGATGGACGGAGGAATAGCGGCTTTTAAAAATTTTACAACCTCTTTGGCATACATATGAATTCCGACTTCCACGGGTTCGGATTCCTTTTGTCTGCTGAAAGCCAGAATTTGCCTTACCAGAGCAGTGGCTCGTTCCGCTGCTAAAAAAATCTGCTCGACGCTGTAATGGGCCGGATGTCCTTCGGAAAGCTCATTGTACTTGGCAATCTCGGCATATCCGCTGATAACAGATAAAATATTGTTAAAATCGTGGGCAATACCACCCGCCAGCGTCCCGATGGCTTCCATTTTCTGAGCATGACGGAGTTGGGCCTCGCTTTTCTGCAGCGCTTTTTCCATATTCAAGCGTTCGAGGATTTCAGTTTTCAATTCTTCGTTTGTCTCCGCAAGTTCATTCGTTCGCTGTTGTACACGGTATTCCAACTCGTCATTCACTTTTTGCAGCGCATCCTCGGCCTTTTTTCGCTGGATTATTTCCTGCCGGAGTCGGATGTTCATATCCCTGAGGGAAAGGTGGGTTTCGACCCGGGCGAGTACTTCTTCAATCTGAAAAGGTTTGGTGATATAGTCAATACCGCCGACATTGAAGGCTTTGACCTTGTCCACGGATTCATCCATGGCACTGATAAAAATCACCGGGATATCCATTGTTTTCTCATCCTCTTTCAAATGTCGGCACACTTTGTAACCATCCATTCCGGGCATTCGGATATCCAGCAAAATCAGGTCAGGTATGTCTGCATGGATCATCCTCAATGCCGTGGCACCGTCGGGTACCCCTCTGACAGTGTATCCGTGCTGTTTCAACATATCGGACATAACCCGCAAATTCGGAAGTTTATCATCCACGATGAAAATATTCTTTTCAGCGTTATGCCTTGGACTTTCATTCATGCTCATTTCCTTTTCCAGCGGTCACATATTTTACGAAGAAATATCTCCCGAATGTTTTCAGCAATGACACCTTCTGATCTCAAGCAATATAATACGCTTTAATCTTGTCAAAGCAAGCAGTTTATCAAATCTGAAATAATGAATCAATATCCGAGCCGAAGCATTGTCCGAAGCAGGTCAGTCTGTCGTAAAAAAAATCATAAGGCTTATCTTTCCCATAGAAAACGTAAGCTTGGAGAGAATTCAACGAATGAGGAAGTATTGATGGATTTGGTTATGGTCATGTAAAACTTTGCTTGCCGGACATTTCGATGAATTCCCCGCCAGTGGCAATCCTTTCTAAAATATTCTGCTGATATTCAT
>JAUCGE010000357.1 GCA_030377965.1 Desulfobacterales bacterium HSG16 | reverse complement strand
TCCCTTATTATTAATTTAATAAAGGTGTTAAAACCATAGACTTTTTAAATGTCAATGCTTGAAACATCTCTGTCCTGTATAGACCATAGTGGCATCTGCCTCGTTACAGGCTTCAATAGACTGATAATCATTGGTTGATCCGCCAGGCTGGATAACGGCAGTAACTCCCTGATTCAGTCCCACGTCAATACCATCTCTGAACGGGAAGAATGCATCGCTTACCATAGAAGCTCCTATCAGTCCTCCTTTTTCTTCTGCAACCAGCGCATCGATTTCCTTTTTCTTATCAGCATCATCAAGATCGTTGTATGAAACCGCAAAAGATTCAAAGCAGTATCTGTCAGCAAGCTTACGGTATGCCTTGTCCCTGGCGATCTCGGCAACACCCACACGATCCTGTTCCCCAGTTCCTATTCCCACGGTAGCAAGATCTTTGACATAGATAACGGAGTTGGATGTAATACCGGATTCAACGAGCCAGCCGAAAATCATATCATCATATTCTTTTTGATTCGGCTTACGGGCTATTTCATAAGTTTTGCCGCCATTTGTACATTGTGCAATTTTAAGATCGCCAACCTCTCTTGCTTCAGGAGTAAAAGACCATTGTGCTATAAGCCCTCCGTCCATAAGATTTTTAAAATCCACATATCTTGTTCCGACAAATTCATTCAAACGATCCATGTTGCCGATACGAATCACCCTGAGATTTTTCTTCGCTGCAAAAATATCAATGACACCTTCTTCGAATTCAGGGGCTACAACCACTTCCGAATATTGAGTACAGATAGCCTCGGCAGCAGCCTTGTCCACGGGTCGATTCAATGCTATACATCCGCCGAAAGCTGCTATCCTGTCAGCCATGCATGCTTTCATATAAGCACCATCTATCGAATCAGACTGGGCTACACCACAGGGATTGTTATGCTTTACAATGACCACTGTGGGCTTGCCTGTAAAATATCTTAGAATATTCAAGGCATTATCAGCATCAGTCATATTGGTCTTTCCTGGATGTTTTCCAGACTGAAGCAGTTCCATATCAGACACGAGATACCGGCCCGGCAAAATGTTCTGAACCTCTCCCAGAGCCAAATTTCCGTTGATAAGCTTATACACGGCTGCTTCCTGCCCGGGATTTTCACCGTATCTGAGTCCCTTTTCAACATTATCAATGATCCACGTAACTTTTTCGTAAAAAAGGGTCTGTCTTTTTTCTTTTTCGACAAAAGATATTTCCATCTGTGAAGGAAAATGGTCATCCAGAATGGTCTTATACATTTTTTTAAGATCTTCGGCCATTATCTGCTCCTTTAAATATTGTAGCAACTGTGAATGTCATCCGCTGGTCGATCTGACAGCCAGTCTGCGATGTTACGGTCATATTCTGCTGTATGTCCGAATGCTCTGCATGCCAGCTGGTATCTGAGTTTTAACGATGTCGATCCATCTTGTTTTTTCAATTTTTCCAATATATCTGGATAGTCAAGAGGATCTACAACCGAAGCGACTCTGAGATAATTTTTGGCAGATGCCCTTATCATACATGGGCCTCCGATATCAATGTTACCACGAGCCTGCTCCACTGTAACATCGGGGTTTAAAACCGTCTTTTTAAAAGGATAAAGATTGACAATCACCATATCAATGGGAACCGCACTGGTACGTGCAAGATCTGCGCTGTGAGATTCATTATAGGTCTCTGTCAGAAGTCCCAGATAAATCTTGAAATCAAGAGTCTTGACCAGCCCCCCCTGAGTTTCCGGCTGGCCGGTGTAATCTGATACCTGTGTCAGACATTTTCCGGCTCTTTCACCCAGAATTTCCGTCAGCCGTTTATAAGTTCCGCCAGTCGAAAAAATCCTGATTTCAGGATTGATCTCAAGCATTCCCGGAATCAGACTTTCAAGACCTGTTTTATCCGAGACACTGATCAGCACATGGTTGACCTTCACCGGATCATCAATGCGTTTTACGATGTTTATACTCATAGTTTTTGTTTCTCCCCAAAAAAAGAATTCAAGAGCCAGTATATCTTCCATTACGTTCTGAGGCATGGGCTGAGGCATGCCCTGAAGAAATCATGATCAGGCATATCATCTCAGCCTGGCTTTCCAAATGAGAGTATTTAGGATAAATTCTCTATAAAGGTCAAGGATCTTGTGTCATAATTTGTTTATCTGTTTACATTCTTTTTATTTGACAAAAGGAGTGCTATCTTTTAATGAATCTAATTATGGGATATTACTGTTAATTATAAAAATAAAACCTATTAAGTGTCAATTGAACGAAGA
>JAUCGE010000356.1 GCA_030377965.1 Desulfobacterales bacterium HSG16 | reverse complement strand
GACATCTATCGTCTTTTTCTTCGTCATTTGTGCGTTATTTTTCTTGACATCCTCAGAGAACAAAAACGAATCATCTGCCGTGACAATCATTGCGACATATTCAGGGCCGGTAACAGAGATCACCTCTTCGTAATTGAAGGGCTGATCGATGCCGATAAGTTTTTTGGAGTCAAACTTCTTTCCTTTTGCCCCGGCTTTTTTCTTTTTTGCCTTCAACTGCGGGCATTCCGATGTTTTGAGTCCTCCCTTGCACGTTGCCCCCAATTTTTTGTATATATTGCAGACCATATTTCCCATTTCGCAGAAATTTTCCAATTTTTCCAATTTTTCCGCTTTAGGTACTTCAACAACTGGCATATCTGAGCGGCCATACATTTTCGCGTAATCCTCACCGGTGTATTTTGCCACTTCATCCATCTCGAATGGCATATCAGCGTCGATTACATCAATTGTTTCCTGTTCTTGCGGTGTTGCGGTAACTTCTGGCATTTCGCCGCCAAGAGCCATACCAACCTTCGAGCGCAGTTCATCAGGAGTGAAAGGTTTGGGGATATAATCGAGCGCACCCAGCCTGATGGCTTTTACGGCTGTATTGGTAGATGCGTAAGCTGTCATCATCATGGCCTTGGTGAGGGGCCACTGGTTTTTGACGAGTTTCAAGAGTTCGAGTCCGTTCATGCCCGGCATGACGATATCGGAAATCATCAGGGAAAAAGAATCTTTGGCCAGTTTATCCAGGGCATCCTGAGCGTTTGTGGCACGAATCACTTCATAGTTATTTTTCGCCAGAATTTTTTCTACATTCAGACAAATCCGTTTTTCATCATCGACCACGAGTATTTTTGCAGTTGTTCCCATAATTTTCCTCCTTCGTTTATCTGAAAAATTTGTTTGTATTTTATTGGCAAGATTTTTAAAATCTTGCTTGTTTACAATGTAACAACGTATCACTGCATACTATGTGCCAGGAAAGTTTGAAATTTGTAACTTCTTTATTTTACAGGATAAATATTCGGCAGGATATTTTTTTTGACACGATAAGATGTATGTAAAACATATACACCATTTGGGGAAAAAATAACGGTTGCCTGTAACAGTGGGGGTTTGGACAGGCGTATAAAAAAAAGATACAAGGTATATTTTTTTAACTTCCCTATGCAGCACAGGGTTACTTTGTGTCGGACTGCTGCAACCTGATATCATGCTTTTTCATCAATTTTTGAAAATTCGTTCTCTGCAACCCGGTATTTCTGGCTGCCCTGGTTGCATTCCATTCGTTTTTGACAAGCGCGTTCAAGACGAAATTTTTTTCAACCCGCTCCACCGCTTTTTGCCTTATCTTTTTCTTGACCGTCTTCAACTCTTCATTTGTTTTCGGAATACATTCGATCAATAGCTCTATCTCGCCCATTTCATCCAGGAGGGGGATATCCTTTAGATTTATCTGGTCGTTTTCACAAAGAATAGCGGCTCTTTCGATCATATTTCTCAGTTGCCTGACATTACCGGGCCATTCATATTCCATAAGTCTGCGGACAGCGTCATCGTTAAAGCCAGATATATTTTTGTTCATATTATGGCTGAACTGCTTCAGGAAATGGTAGGCAATTGGCAGAATATCGCCCTTTCTTTTTCGCAATTGGGGAATATTTACAGGATAGACAAATATGCGATAATAGAAATCTTCTCGAAACATTCCTTTGGCTACCATATCCTTGAGATTTTTATTGGTAGCGAAAATCAGGCGGACATCGACTTTTTTAACAGATGTTCCCCCTAATGGTAAAAACTCCCGTGCTTCCAGAAATCGGAGCAATTTACCCTGAACTTCCATGCTGATATTGCTGATTTCATCCAGAAATACCGTACCCTGGTGTGCTAATTCGAATATTCCGATCTTGTCTTTATGCGCTCCTGTAAAAGAGCCTTTGATATAGCCGAACAGCTCGCTTTCCAGGAGGTTATCCGACAGAGTCCCGCAATCGACTGCAAAAAAAACCCGATCCTTGCGGTTACTGTTTGCATAGACTGCCCTTGCAATCAATTCTTTGCCGGTTCCACTGTCTCCGCAGATGAGAACCGTTGAATCTGTCGGTGCTACTTTTCTGACCATCGTGATAACTTTTTTAATTTCAGGGCTGTCACCTATAAGTTGATGGGAAACATGCCTTGCACTATCTTTTTGATCCTGGTGCATCAACTGCCGGTTTTTGAGCAGCGTTTTTTTTTCCAGAAGTGCCTGTTCGACTACTGCGCGGAGTTCATGGGGGGTAAAGGGTTTGGGAAGAATATCGAATGCAC
>JAUCGE010000070.1 GCA_030377965.1 Desulfobacterales bacterium HSG16 | reverse complement strand
GCTTGTTTTAAAATGCATATCATGAATGAAAAGAGTCGATCAAAAAAAGATTTTCCGGATATATAGATTTTCAGCAGTTTCAGTTATAATTTTTTTTATTTTTCTTAAAAATTTTAAAGGTAACACCTTTTAAAAAAATGGCAGAATACATCCGAAAACAAGGGATCTGCAAAAAATCATGTTTCTATCTGCCCCGACAAAATAAATAATGCAAAATTCCTGCCACCAGCTTGATATCGATAAATATTTCTGTTGCCAGAGATGATCCGATATTTCGGATATTTTTTAAGACAAACTCTTTATATGAAAGTTTCTTGAGATACTGTTATTTCAAGATGTTTTGAATGGATGAACCATTTAGCCATAGCCATTCAAAGCTTTCATTGTTCGTTGTGACCATCAGGTCATGGGAGTTTTTCAGATGATAATCGCCTGTGTATAAGCATTATTCATGTCAGGACGGGCTTTTTTCCGTTCATTTCAGCTTTTTCCCATACCCAGGAAGGCATCAATCATTTCTGTGTTGTCTCTGGCATTTTCGGCAGGTCCTTTCCAGACCACATTTCCTGATTCGAGAACGTATGCATGATTCGCGACTTCAAGCGCCCGATGTGTACTCTGCTCCACAAGAACGATAGTCAGCCCCTCATTTTTCAAAGCATTAAGAGCATCATAGCAGATATCAATCATTTTTGGCATAAGGCCAAGGGAGAGTTCATCGACAAGAAGCAGTTCCGGCTCTGCCATGAGTGCGCGTCCTATGGCCAGCATCTGCTGCTCTCCTCCAGACAGAGATCCTGCATACTGGCTCAAACGTTCCTGCAGCCTTGGAAAAAGTGAAAAAACTTTTCCCATATTGATATCAGTTTTTTCTTCTGGCCTGACATAACCGCCTGCTATCAGATTTTCTTTAACTGTCAAGCCGGAAAAAAGCCTCCGCCCTTCGGGTACGATGGCAATGCCCTTTTTTACCCGCTGCACAGGCGAGATGGTAGTGATGTCCTTTTCTTTGTAAATAACTTGTCCTTTACAGACCTTTACATGGCCAGCAATACACATGATCACCGATGTTTTCCCCGCACCATTTGCTCCCAGAATTGCTGAAATTTCACCTTGTTTCACATACATGTCAAGACTGTGAACTGCACGTATCTTACCATATCCACAATCCAGGTTTTCAAGCCGCAGCATTTATTTTTTCCTTTCCCATATACGCTGCCCGAACTTTGCTGTCACATAAAACCGCATCAGGATTACCCGAGGCTATCTTGAAACCGTTATCGAGTACTATCAAACGCTGGCTCACCCTCAGAACTTCAGCAAGATTATGTTCTATCATTACGATGGTTAAACCGTTCTGATTGATTTTTACAATAGTATCCGCCATTTTTTTAGCTTCCACATGATTCAAGCCTGCCAGAGGTTCGTCAAGCAAAAGGAGTCCGGGGTTTACAGCCAGTGTGCGGGCAACTTCCAGGCGTTTTAAAACTCCTAACGGCTGGCCTGTCACAGGTTGCTCTGCAACATCGGAAAGTCCGACTGTGTCCAGCAGGTTCATGGCTTTTTCGATTTCAGATTTGCGGTCAAAAGAGAACATGGCAGAAAAAGGATTACCAGTACGTTTGTGTCCTGCCGCTATCACGACATTTTCCAGAACAGTCATGGATTTAAACGGCCGTACTATCTGATGAGTCATAGCAAGGCCCATGCGGACGCGTTCATGCACAGTGATATCTGTAATATCACGATCTGCCAGAAATATCCGGGAGGGGGAAAGAAGTTTAACAACACCGATGATCGCACGCAGCATGGTTGTCTTACCTGCTCCGTTCGGGCCGATGATACTTAAAAACTCTCCTTTTATAACATCGAAATAAACATTGTTCAGAGCCGTGATTCCACCGAAACGGACAATGATATTCCTGACTTCAAGCAGGATTTCGTTCATAAGGCAGCTCTCTTTTTACAAATGAAACCGACAAAACTTTTTATCAATCCGGCAAGTCCTTCGGGGGCAAATCTCATGACACCGAACAGAAGAAGCCCGTATATAAGCAGCTTATAATCGCTTATAAAACGGAACATCTCAGGCATGAGAGTTAAAAGCAAAGTTCCGATCACAACACCTGCAATAGAACCGATACCGCCGACAGCTACCATTGAAAGCACTGTAATGGATGTAATGAAACCAAAATCGTCTGGAACGATGAAACGGGCAAAATATGCATAAAGCCCTCCTGCCAGACCTGCCAGTGCAGTACCTATTGCAAAAGCCACAAGTTTGTATCTGCCGACATCTATACCCAGAACCTGTGCGATATCTTCATCATCTGCCACTGCATCGAACGCGAATCCCATCCATGATCGCTTGATCATATGAGACCAGGCAATGACAAGACATGCCAGAATCATTACAAAAACGAGAAATCCGATCTTTCCCATTCCATGAGAAGGTATTGAGGAAACACCGAGTTCACCTCCTAAAAAGTCCTGCTGCCTGACTATTCCCAGAAAAAGAAAATTGACACCCATAGTCGTTATGGCAAGAAAATCCTCGCGTACACGAAGACTTGAAAGTCCAACAACAAGCCCTGTCATACCGGCAAAAATCATGCCCGCGAAAAGAGCCGCATACATGGGAAACCCGGCTTTTGCCAGCATACCTGCACAATACGCACCGACACCGTAAAAAGCGGCATGTCCCAGGCTTATCTGTCCGCAGAATCCTGTAATCATATTGAGACTCATCGCAAAAATGATATTTATGCACACGATAGTCCCAAGACTGATTTCATATATTCCCATCTATATTCAGTTTCCTTTCACTTGTTTCAGCTTCCTGGGGCTTATTTTTCAGCAAACAGGCCCTGGGGCCGTATCATCAATACGATGATTAAAAACGCAAAGGCAATGGCATCACGATCCAGCAGATTACCTATATATATTGTACCAAAAGCTTCCACAATGCCTATGACCAGAGACGCTATCAATGTTCCTTTGACGTTTCCAAGTCCTCCGAGAACTATGATAGCCAGGGCCTTGTAGCTTGGAACTCCGCCCATGGTCGGCTCTACCAGATTGCTCAACAGGGAAACGAAAATTCCGGCCAGGGCAGCTAAAGCAGATCCGATAAAAAAATTCAGATATCGTACCTTGATAGCATCTATGCCAAAAGATGCAGCCATTTCGGGATCTTCCACAGTGGCTCGGCACGCGACTCCAATTCTTGTATTCTGAGCAAGATAAGACAAAACGCCCAGAAGCGTAATGCTGGCTCCTACCATGCAGAGTTCCGCTGCCCTTATGTGAATACCGAAAAGATTTACATAGGCCTGCAAAGGCGGATTTTTGTAAGTCAGGCCGTAAGGGCCGAATATCAATCTGAATAGTTCTTCCATCGCGATAAAAAGGCCGATGGAAGCGATAAGGGCCACATATGGGGGGCGGTCTAAAATGGGCTGATAACACAGCCTGTACACAGCCATTCCGACCAGGCCCACTAACGCTGCCGCAAGAGGCATGGCCAATATCAGGCTTCCTGTCTCATTGAAGATTAAAAGGCCCACATATCCGCCGAGAGCAAACAGCCCGGCATGGGCAACATGAAGAATTCTGAGCAGCCCATAAACGAGAGTCAAGCCTACTGCGATAATCGCGTACATGCTGCCCTGAATCAGGCCCTGTAGTAAAAGTTCTAAATAAAGCATTTATTTTTCAGGTGGTGTAAGAATTTTTGCATCATCTATTATAGAATGATGCCGCCAGAGTCCGTCCTTGACAACCTGGTTTTGAACTGATTTTACCACCTCTCCCAGTTTATTGAAGCGAATCGTTCCTGTGGAAACTTTCAGTTTTGTTGCTGCTATGGCATTTCTGACAGCAACTGAATCTGTGGAACCGGCCTTTTTTATCGCATCTGCGGCAACCATGACAGCAGTGTGAGCCGAGGCTGCCACCATGTCAGCTTTGAAACCCGCTTTTTCCTCGAATTCACTTATAAAAGATGCTGTTTCAGGATTTTTGGAATCCCTGTCCAGAGAGGTTGTTATGATCACTCCTTCTGCTGCTTTGCCTGCTATCTCAATGAATTTCTGGGAGTCATAACCTTCCTGGCCGATGACAGGAACTGTAACACCGCTTGCCCTGAGCTGGCTTATAAGAGGGCCTGCTGTAAAATAATATCCTGATGCATAGATGGCTTCAGGCTTATGAGCCTTTACTCTTGCTACAATAGATCCAAAATTACGGTCTTTTATGGAATACTGGTATTCTCCCGCAACCTCAATGCCAAAATTGAGAGCGGCTTCCTTAAATCCTGCTGCCAGTGATTTCCCAAAATCGTTTTGCAGGGTAATCATGACAACTTTTTTCTTTCCCAGAATTTCACCCACAAGTTTTGCGCCTGCCTTGCCCTGTACAGCACCAAGAAAAGATGTCCTGAATACATAATCGCCTGAACGAGTGATATCCGGATGAATGGCATAAGCCGAAATATAGGGAATTTTCGATTCCTGAAAAATGCCAGCCGCTGAACGGGTAGGCCCAGAATAACTGCCTGAAATGCCTATTACAACCTTGTCCTGTCCGATCAATTTGCTGGCTATCGGAATCGACTGGGATGGTTTGGCCTGATCGTCATAAATTATGAGTTCGATCTTTTTCCCATTAATGCCACCGGACATGTTTACCTGCTCGACAGCGAGTTTAGCGCCAATGGACGCTGATTTTCCATCTGAAGCTGCAAATCCGGTCAAAGGGGCGTGAAATCCGATTTTAACGGTATCGGATGCGCCTGCAAAACCTGACATGCAGACTGCAACCAACAAGGCCAATATAATCAATCCTGTCTTTTTCATTGTAAAACCTCCTTTTTTTAAGATTTTCATGCAATACTCTCTTTTAAAAAAACTGCTGGAGAATTTAGCACAGGGAATTGATCATCTCAACATTTTTCGATCTTAGGGGAGTTAAAAAAAATCTGTAATTGACCTTCTGTCATAAAATTGATATGCACAGGCCAGAAAGGCGGATATTAGAAATGAAAAGCGAAACAAATTTCAGGAATCCATTTCCCACGGTCGATATTATAATCGAGATAGACAAAGGATTCATCCTTATAAAAAGGAAGAACCCGCCTTTTGGATGGGCTTTGCCTGGCGGATTTG
Source organism: Desulfobacterales bacterium HSG16 (assembly GCA_030377965.1). Taxonomy (GTDB): domain Bacteria; phylum Desulfobacterota; class Desulfobacteria; order Desulfobacterales; family HSG16; genus JAUCGE01. The sequence goes on along the minus strand of JAUCGE010000070.1, from coordinate 14,685 downwards.
TCGATTATGGGGAATCTCTGGAATCTGCTGCTATAAGAGAAGCAAAAGAAGAAACATCTCTTGATATCAGGCTGATGGAACAATTTCATACTTATTCGGCTCCTGATCGTGACCCGCGACACCATACTTTGACAACGGTATATATCGCTGCGGCCCAGGGCATTCCAGAAGCAGCCGATGATGCAAAAGATATTGGCATTTTTCATGAAGAAGATTTGCCGCAGCAAATAGCCTTTGACCATGACAGGCTCATAGAAGATTATTTGAGATATCGAAAGGGAGATGCCAGAATTAAAATTTTTCCATTGTCACCATAAAATTGTCACCATAAAATTGTTTCATAAAAAAATTTCATACCAGCCTGTTTTTCGTTCGAATGGTCGAAAAAAAATTGTAAAACGATTTGCCAGATCGTCAAGGAGGGGGCATGAATACCGCGAAGCATCTGAAAATTGACGGCAAAAAATTTCGTTCGTTAAAAGATTTGAAAGCCATAATCAAGGCAAGGGATATTCGTCTCAAGCCAGGCCCGGAGCTTTTTACCGGAACACAGGCAAAAACTCCTCCCATCTCAATCGATATCCCCAATATCGACACATATACCGGCAATGACGAAGATTTATTCAAGGCTGCCATGGCCGATGTCATTCCTGTTTCAGGTAAAAAACTTGTGGAAAAAAAAGGTCCGGGAGCAAAACCGGTGGAACGCGAAATCGACGATGAAGATGACAGATGCCTGCTGTATTTGAAGAGGCTGGTAACCAGAGGAGAAGGGTTTTGCGTGGCTGACACTCCAGAATATATCGAAGGCAGGGGATATATGGTCAATCCTGAAATCGTTCGAAATCTGCGCCAGGGAGATTTTTCCATACAGGCTCATATCGATTTACACGGTTTCGGAGTTATAGACGCGAAAAAAGCCTTTGACCGGTTTATGAAAGAATCTTTGTCCATCGGCAGACGGGCTGTTCTTGTCGTTCATGGCAGGGGGCTTTCATCTCCTAAAGAGCCGGTTTTAAAAACCAATGTGCAGAAATGGCTTTCACGGGGATCATATCGAAAATGGATCATGGCTTTTACAAGTGCCAGATCTATTGATGGCGGTGCAGGTGCAACTTACGTGCTTCTCCGGCACAGACCATTTAGACAGCGGTCAGGGAAAAAAAATCAATGACATGGAATTTTTCGACATACGAGATGAAACTGCAAGCACCTTATGCCTCTCTTATGGAACAGGAACGGTGGGATGAATATCTATCTGCTCTCAATGAAGAAGGGCTGACATGGTGGTTCAACACGAATATTTCCTGCCTGATCACACATCTTATTCCCCTGATTTCATTACATCGAAAGTTTGCTGTTCCTGAGCGCCTCTTATTTTTATCGAAAATTGTCAACCGGCAGATTTCGTCGGGTGAAATGAAAGAAACTTATGAAGCTTTTGCCAGTGACAATGATTTTGAAACAGCGGCAGCCGCTGTGGGTTACGCTTTAATCTCTATCTGGGAAAGCGGGAAGGACTTTGCCCAGTTTGACGATTGGTACAAAAAAATCGATTTTCTGCTCAATACCTCCAAGACCTTATCGCCTCTTGCCAGGGCATTTTTGTTAGGATGCAGAGGGTGGATCGAGTTGTCTGCAAAAGAAAATCCTGCAAAGGCCATGAAAACAGCCGAATCCGCCCTGTCATGGTCAAAAAGGGCAGGTTCGGCTTCCCTTAGGGTATATAATGCTGTCATCATAGGATATTCATGTCTTTTCCAGGCTGATTTTTCCAGGCTGGAATCCATAATGGACGTTACAACGCTTTTATGTGAACTCGAAGAAACCGCTTTAATCGCAAAGTTTTCTTTTAAAAATATTCTCTCAGCATTTTATATGACTTGCGGAAATATCTCCAAGGCAGAAAGAATAATGCTTGAAATCGTCTCTCACCCGTTTTTCGAAAGCCTTCCATTGTCCTCCTGGCTTTCAATCAACAGTCATTTTCAGATATTATCCGTTATCAAAGGAGATACAAAAAAAATTAAGGATATTAAAAATAAAATCCGCAAACGAGATATTCCAGAAGAGCATAAATACTATCGCGGATATTTTCATTATATTATAGGGGTTGCATTTCTGGCAGAGGGAAATCCTAAAAATGCACTCTACCATGCTGAGAAAGCCATGAAAAATATCCGATACAGCAACGGTTTTTTTCTAAAGTTATACAGCGAGTTTCTATTCGGCCAGGCACTTTCGGATCTGTCAAAAACCAAAGACGCTATAAAACATTTTTCAAAATGGCTCGATATCCGACATAAAAAAACCCATACTCTCTTTCGTATTCATGGATTCATGGAACTCGCAAATCTTTATGTAAAACAGGGGCAGCTGGAAAAAGCTAGAAAAATTTATGAAACAGCGTCCTGCCAATGGCCACACTCGAAAAGCAAATATGTATTCAACAGGACGAAAAATTTTATCGAACACCTGAATCGCTCGCTTTTTCCTGAAATCAAAGCAGATGTGCAGGACATAGCAGGGGGCTTTGCGCCTGTACATATAGAAACTATGGGAAAATTGCTGGTACGTATTGACGGACAGACCATTTATGATCGTGACTGGCGGGGAGAACGGACAAAAGATCTGCTCAAAGCCATGATTGTGTTTGGAGCGACAAAGGTTCCATCCGTTCTTCTTGTTGACACCCTTTGGCCAGACTCGGACGGAGATCATGCGGCTGCCAATCTGAAAGTGGCCATATCAAGACTGAGGAATATAGGACAATCCAAAGACCACGATGTAAAACTCCAGTGGGTTTTTGTCCGTCATCATCATGTTTCCCTGTCAAAATCAATGTGCTATATTGATTCAATACAGTTTAAAGAACTTCTGACAGCCAGTTTGAAAAAAAAAGAAGAAACAGCACTTCTATTTGAAGCGCTGGATATTTATAAGGATGATTTCCTGGTTCATGAGATTGATGATGCATGGATCATTACGCACAGGGAAAAACTCAGAAAAGATTTTATAAGCGGTGTCATTACGCTTTCCGAACGATGTATCAATTCAGGCAGGCCAGAACAGGCTGTTCCCTATCTCTTGAAAGCTGTTGAAAAACATCCTCTCCACGGAAATGCTTATGCACAGTTGATGCATTCATATATTACAATGGGCTTTCCGTCTAATGCGCTTCAAGTTTATATGCAGGCAAAGGAAATTTTCAACAGTCAGCTTGGTATAGAGCCAGGCCCGATATTAAGCTCTCTGGCGGAAAAAGCGAGCGCGCCAATTGGTTGATATGAAATCTGCATAATTAACCACTTCCTGTTACCTTTTTGTAATTCATAATATGATAACCCAAAGGAACAAAACGTTTGGATGCATGAAACAAAGTGTTCTCTATTTTCAAGCTTTCGGAATGTATAAAAAAATAAATATAAAAAAAACAGGCCATACCTCTTCTGGAAACCTTTTCGTAACCTCCTTTCCTGTATTGTCATGAAAAAATAAATAATATTTTAATTCGGTTTGAAAATGACCTGGTTTCTGACTCAAACCATAATCAAATAAAACAATCGAGATCTGATTATGAAAAAAATTCTCAAAGTATGCATATTTTTGTCCTGACAGAATTAAAATCCTTTTTGCCAGGACAAAAATAAAACCGGCTTCATGGAAAGGTGAGACATTACACTAAGTGGTTAAAAAAATAAGGAGATAGACATCATGAAATTGAATACTCTGATGATTGTTTTTACCATTATTTTCGTTGTGGGGCTTTGCCTGCCCATTGCAGCAGACTGCCAGAGTACTGATATTCCAAAAGGCAGCACTGCATATGAAACTAAGATAGATGGGCTTATCGCCAGGTGCGAAAAAAAAGCTGGCATGATGAATTCAAAAGGAGATAATATTCGCAAAGATGCGGCTATCGCTCTCATGAAAGCCAATTTTTTCCGCAAAAATAAAGATTTGCTTGTTCAAGGCATGATAAAAAGCAAGGTCATTGCAAAATCGCATAAAATTGAATATTTTTTGAATGACAAATTTTTTGCAATTATCCGTGATCATGATAAAAATGTTGCCCAGGCGTATTCGAAACCAGATGAAATACGTACGCCTGCTCCGTGACAACAGTTTTTTTCGGAGCAATGAAAAAAAAATGGTGCTATTGGGTATAAGAAGACCTGTGCGGGTTGTTATCTTTTTCTGAAGTCGCGACCGTCTGGTCATGAAGATGACTGTCAACATAACGGGCCAGAATTTCAGAACTTGCAGGCGGAGGGCTTATAAACAGGAAATGATCGATAACGGAATGAGCGATCTCATGAGCAAGCATCCCCTCATGCAGATCGCTCACATTTATATATACGGTATTTTTTTTAAACAGATACCAGGCCCGTACCGCGCATGGTTCGTTGAACAATTGTGTATATACCTTATATAGCTGAGGCTTGTTCGGATAAATATTGATGATCACTTTTTTCATTTTTCTACGCATATCGAGAATATCTTGAACCCGCTCAAACAGGATGTCTGATTTTGCGCTTATGATATTTTCGAGATTTTCATGGGATTTTGGCTTTTTTTTGGTGTCAGCCTTTGTCTGAGCAGTACCATATTTTATATTGTTATTGAACAGCTCAAGGTCTTCAATGGATTGGTAGCGGATTATAGTATGTGTGGTTTCAATGCTTTTCCAGATGATTGTATCGGCGGTTTCGCCATATACGTTCCCACCGAAAATAATGGTGAAGAAAATGATAAAACATAACGGTACATTCTTTTTAAAATGAAGATTGATATTCATGGCGATCAGCAAATCCTTTAATTTTTTCAGTTGGTTATAATCCACATAACGTATCTGCTATTTTGCATAGGGTTAATCATTGAAGCTTTGTGATAAGCCCAGAAATTGCAAACCGTAAAAACGATACATAAATTAAGTTTCACCCTATATCGTTAGCATAGAAAATTTTTTTGTCAAGATTTTTGTCATAGAAAATTTTATGCAGCCTGTCCTGAGTTTCTGAAATCACTGCAATGATGTGGATAAGCAGCCGATATCATTTTTCTATCTCTATCCGATTGCGCCCGTTCTGTTTTGCTGCGTACAATGCCTTATCAGCAGCGGCAAGCAGGGTTTCCGAGTTATTGTCAGTTACTGGCATTGTACTGGCTACTCCCAGACTTAATGTGACATACGCATTCACCTCCGAAGATTTATGAGGAATTTGAAGCATCTCGATTTCATTTTGAATTGATTCAGCGACTTGCAATGCGCCATCATTGTCCGTATTAGAAAGAATTATAACAAATTCTTCTCCGCCAAACCTTGCCACAAGATCTCCCGGACGATTGACCGCTCGACCAAATGCCTTCGCCACCTGAATAAGACATTCATCGCCCATTTGATGGCCGTAGGCATCGTTGTAATATTTAAAGTGGTCTATATCACAGAAAATAACGGCCAGCGTCTGCCGTTCGCGCGTACAGCGCTGCCATTCCCGCTCCAGATATTCATCAAGGCAGTGACGATTGGCCAGCTCGGTCAATCCATCCATATGTGCCTGTCTGGCCAGCGTTAACTCCATTATTTTACGTTCGGTTATGTCTCGAAATGTAACAGCAATTCCATCGCCAAGTTTTACTGCGACAATATGAAACCATCCCTTGATTTTTTCGTGATTATAATACCAGTCTTTGTCCAGGGTTTCTCCTGTTTCTACAACCGAGACACAGGCATCAAACAATCCTGTCTCCCGAATACCTGAGACATGTTTGAGTAAGGGCTTTCCTGTGAGATCGTCAGGCATCTGCTCAAGAGTTTTCATGGCTACAGGATTGGCGACCAGCCATTGAAAATCGACAATGTCTCCTTTCTCACTCCGCAGGGATTGAAAGGCCATGATTCCATCCTGAGAGCTGTTCAACACACTGGCAAGCAGCGCACGGGATTGATAAAGTACTTTCTCTGCTTTTTCCCGTTGTTGAACTTCCTGTTGAAGCTGAGTATTCTGTTCTTGTAACTGGTATTTTATCTTATGTAAGGTCAAATGGGTTTTTACCCTTGCCAGAACCTCTTCTGCTTGAAATGGCTTTGTGATATAATCCACTCCTCCAATGGATAAAGCTTTGACTTTATCTACAGCCTCGTTCAAGGCGCTTAGAAAAATGATCGGTATATCTTGTGCATTTTCATCTGTTTTAAGTTTTTTACAGACTTCATAACCGCTCATTTCCGGCATTACGATATCCAGCAGAATCAAGTCAGGCGGTGCTTTTTTGATTGCCGACAAAGCTCGTTTTCCATTCAGAATTGGACGGGTTTTATAACCTTGCTCATTCAATAATCGTGTTAAAAGTCGTAAATTGTCTGGTGTATCATCAACAATGACAATCGTTCCTTTTGTGTTTTGAATATCTATAATTGATCTCATCCCCGGCTTATCTATCCTCCGTTTTTTTGACCAATGCCAACATTCTGTCATAATCGAAATCGTTCATCAACAGTACCAGAGCATCTGCCAGAAGAAGGTTTAAATCGCGGATTTGATTTATGACATCGTTCATCATCTCCGGGTCGGCAATTTCGACTGCTTCTTCCAGCATTGCTAACAACTCGGCAGGAACCATCGATATATCATCCAATGTCGGGGCATCTTCGACTTCAATCCCGGTCCTGCCCTTCCATTGGGAGGATGTTCTATCTTCTGTCTTTTGTTCTTTTTCATGCACATTATGTATCTTCAGGTATGACAAAATCTTATCATACTCAAAATTTTCTGCTAATCTGGCCAACGCATCGGCAATCGTCGCATTCTGTCCCCGAATCTGATCGATGACGCTGGAGAGCAGGAGTATATCTGCTCGCTCCGCCCCCAGTTTCAAAATTTTTATACATTCAGGAGAGATTGTCGCTATCGCTTCTGCTGTCAGCGTGTCTTTCCATTTCGTCAACTGCCTTCTGTCTTCTGCTTCCTGTTCTTCTTTGTACACATAGCGTACTCCCAGATATTTCTGAATTTTCCTAAATATTTCTTGTTCATTAAAGGGTTTGCGGACAAAATCATCACATCCGTCTTCCAGAGCTTCAGAACGCTGTTCCTCAAATGCACTGGCTGTCAGTGCAATAATCGAACAACGACGAATCGAAGAAGGAAAATAATTATTTTCCTCTTTTATCATTTTTGATTCTCGCTCCCTGATCCTTCTTGTGGCCTCGTATCCGTCCATAACCGGCATCCTGAGATCCATCCATATCAGGTGCGGTCGCCATGCCTGCCAGATATCAAATGCTTCCTGCCCGTTCTTTGCTTCGCGCAGATCAAAGCCAAAAGAATCAAGCAGTCTGATGAGTAACTGACGACTATCGGGTTTGTCCTCCACAATCAAAATCCGATAGCAGGGTTGTCCCGGTTCCAGAGCAATCACGCATCGATCTGGCGGTGTCAGTGTAATATCAGCTGCATCCGCCACTTGCGCTCGAATGTCGAATATGAACAAAGTGCCGCATCCAATCTCACTTTCAATCTGCATATTTCCGCCCATTAACTGCACGAATTTACGACTGATCGGCAAGCCTAATCCGGTTCCTTCATGTGCCTGTCTGCCAGTAGCGGTTTGCCCGAATGCTTCGAATACATCTTCTGTTTCCTCTGGTGCAATCCCCGGACCTGTGTCCTCTATTTCAAATTGGATAACATGTTCTGTATCTTTTCTGTTTCTGAGGTTTTTCAATGAGACTCGTAAGGTTACGACACCTTCTTTAGTGAATTTCACAGCATTGTTGAGCAGATTGATCAGCACCTGCCGAAGTTTGACCTCATCTGTGTGTACATACCGGGGGAGAGCATTGTCCTTTTCAAAGACAAGTTGCAGATTCCTGTTGCCAGCTTTCAGAGCAAACATTTCTTCAATATCGTGTAGTAGATTCTGGAGGTCAAAATTTTTTTCGTTGAGCGATACCCGGCCTGCTTCAATTTTAGCGAGGCTGAGTACCTGATTGATCAACGTCAGCAGATGTTCGCCGTTGCGTCGGATGATACCTATATTTTCCTGATTTTCAGATGACAGTGTATGACTGCGGGCTATGACCTGGGCAAAGCCTAAGACTGCATTAAGCGGCGTTCGGAGTTCATGACTCATGTTAGCAAGAAACTCACTTTTGGTTTGATTTGCAGCCTCTGCCAGCTTTTTTGATTTTTCCAGTTCTGCGGTACGTTCCATAACGTTTTTTTCCAGGGTACGGCTGTAAGCCGCCAGTTCTCTGTAAGATGTTTCCAGATCTTTTGCCATATCCCGAAAAGCAAGGGCAAGAATGCCTGTCTCATCTTTGGAATCGACTGAAATTTTGCGGCCAGCGGAAAAATCACCTCTGGCTATCTGTTGAGCATATTTGCTGAGAGTTATCATCGGATTCGATAATTTTGCGGATAGAAACAACATGATAAACGAACCTGCCGCAATAAACCATATCATAACAAAAACAGAACGTATCATGGCATTCTGAATCCATACCGTGTTTTTGTTTCGTGCTGACTGAATCACCTTGTTGAGTGGCTCCAGAGAGTAAGCAAGCCGTAATACGCCCCAGCGTGTATTGCCGAATCGTACGGGTTCAATAAATTCTATTATGGGAATACCGTCTTTGTCAAATTCATGGGTGTCGCTTTTATTTTTCCAAACAGCGAAGTTATCCTCTTTTTGAGTCAGTACTTCTCCCTGCAAAGCCGGATTCAATGTATGGATCTGTGCAATACCATTACTTTTCATCAGAATGATATATTTAAGATCCTCTTCGTCCTTGACTGTCTTTTTTAATCCGTTCATCAAGGAAAGAAAATTATATGAGGCAATGTCTTCTTCCACCTGAGCAGAAAGATTATACGAAAGGCTTTTACCCCGCTGATCAAGATTATCTCTCATCAGTTCGATACGGATGTGCAGCTCATTATCCAGAATTTCTTTCTGAAAATAAATTTGAATAAAGCTCAATATCACCAGTAAACCTATGATCATCCCCATCATTGTAAACAGCAACTTTAAGCGGATACTGCTTTTCAATCGGATTTTTTTAATCATTTTAAAAAAAACTCGTTTATTGATTTTATCCAGAAGCTCATAGCTTTTGTTCCCTTTTTTCCAGCATTTCCAATTCTTTCACGCCCGGTTTTTTCCAACCGTCAAGCCCCAGAATATGCAATATTTCTCTTCCTTCTTCATGCTTTTCCATATTCTCAATCACCACAGGCAGCCTGGCCGTTTCCGTTTTGTATTTTACGGGTATTGTCACAATCGAGAGCAAACTCTCCTGCGCCCGGATAATCGGAATCAGTTTTTTACCAAGCTTAGGATAAATGGAGGTCAACATGATAATACTATGTTCGCTCGTCAATGCTGCCTGCGCTAAGTCAAAATCTACAGATATCAAAGCATCTACATCTTTCGGAACTTTCAAGATACTGAACGAATCCACAATGCCATCATCCTTTTCACCTGCCGCCAGCCTCAGCAGATTGCGCGTATATTCTTCGCTTCCTGCAGAAGTAATGCTCATTTCTCGCAATTTTTTAAGCGTATCAAACTTTTTTTTGGCATACAAAACTTTTTTTTGTGTGGTTTTGCCATCAATCACTCCCACAAGTACAGGGCTTATATCAATCTTCTTTTTTAAAATTTCGTAATGCCAGCTTGATAAAATCAAAATGCCGTCTTTTCTATTACAGACTATCTTTTCGAATGTTTCTCTGTCGGCAAATGGCTGGAAATGATAGGGACCAAAATGTCCCAGATAGGTATCCAGCCTGGTTTTTACCGTGGCAAAATTATCCAGGTTAGATTCCGGGTTGTAAAAAAAAATCATGTGGTTAGTATCCCCGAAGGCATTGGAAAAAACCGAAAAAAATATCAGCACGCAAAGAAACGGCCCGGATAAATGGCGGATAAAAAATTTCACCATTATCTTGTTTTTCTGTCTCAATCTTTCATTGTCAAGAAAGCGTGTCACAAAAATATTTTCCTATTATTTAAACCTCATTGAAATTGACTATCTGGTTGCGTCCTTTTTGCTTGGCCTGATAAAGTGCCTTATCAGCCAATGCCACCGGATCGATATTGTTGTCTTTCAGTGGATGATCCACCGTAGCAAGTCCAAGACTGATTGTAACATGATTGGAAATTTTTGATTGTGCATGATCAATTTTCAAAGATCGCACACTCTCAATGATTTGACTGGCAATCTTTAAAGCATCTTCGTTTTCCGTTTCCGGCATGATGCAGGCAAATTCTTCTCCGCCGTATCTGGCCGTAAGATTCTCGGTTCGGAGTGCGGAATTGAAAATTGAATGAGCGACTTTTTTAAGACATTCATCCCCTTGGGTGTGACCATAATGGTCATTGTAAAGCTTGAAAAAATCGATATCCATAACAATGATGGAAAAATTACTTTCATACCGTAATGACCGCTTCCATTCAGCATCCAGAAATTGATCGAATTGCCTGCGGTTGGGAATGCCGGTAAGACCATCCAATCCAGCGAGCCGCTCCAGCATATCGCCCCGCCTTTTAAGTTCGATATGAGTTTTTACCCGCGATAGGGCGATAAGCGGGCTGAAAGGTTTGGTTATATAATCCACTGCGCCGACCAGAAATCCCCTGGCCTCATCATTTTCTTCATTTTTTCCGGTAATGAATATCACAGGTATATCTCGTGTTGCCGGATTGTCCTTGATCCTGCTGCATACCTCATAGCCATCCATGCCAGGCATCATTATATCCAGCAGAACCAGATCGGGCAAAGGATCATTTTTCAAGCGTTCAAGCGCCCGAACGCCATTTTTTGCGATAATTGTTCGATAATATGGTTTCAGCAAATTCACCAGAACGTCAATGTTGATTTTTTCATCATCTACAATGAGAATTTTGGAGTATTCTTCTTTTGTCTGCATTAAACCTCCAGCCGATTTAAGACGAACTGGAAAAAAGTTCCAGCCATCAAAGCAAAACCCAATACAGTTTTACCTTGTTCCACGTTACTTGTTAAGTGAATCCAACCCCTCATTTTCTCTGTTAAATATACAGCGTACAATAAATCCGATAAAAAATCGAGGAATTTATCCAGTTTCTCAATCCAGCAACTTATATTGTAATGAATCTGGCATAAATTTCGGCTTACGTTGCCGATACCATTCAAAAACATTTGATATAAATGGTTTTATTGCCATAATACATGATTAGACCATGAGTTGCATCATTCTGATTAAGTTTGAGTACACATTGGCTCTAAGTCCTTATTGAGTTTGCTGCATTCAGGTTATTTTTCACCCTGCCACATCTGATATGTCAATGATGTTTTTATCAGTCCGAATTTGATATTTTTCCAAAATTCTGATAACAGTTCTGTCTTGTTCGCTCTTTTGATTTTTTACAATCGAATACAGGAGGCTGCCCGTTGTTTACTTTTTTCAAAAAACCGCTGCAACTGGCCGGAACCAGCAGTTGCTGGCTCGGTGACAATGAATGGGTGTACAGTTTCAAGCTGAAAAATATTACATCTCCCCTTGATCCTTCTCCACTGTGGGTATCCGGGTACAGCGGCAAAGATAAGATTGTCGATGGAAGCGATGATAAAGATAAATATCGACGTTTAAAAGATGCATTGGATAAACACCGGGCTACGATTCCAGAAATGGATGAACGGGGGATGCTCACGGATGTCAGAAAAGTCTTTACGGATGTTGTAGTCCGGATATCAGCGAAGGTCTGGAATCGGGATGCTCAACTCGGTGGGAGGAAACTGGAAATTCTCGCTGATAATTTATCGAAACTTCATGCTTTTGATTTCGGGGATTTCCTTGTTTCATCACGAACTCCTTCCTACGTAATCATGCCTGATGAGAAGATATCCGATGATGATGACGCTATTTTTCAGTTTGGACATGGTGTATTCGTTCCTGGAAAAGATGATCGTAAGATCGGAAATCTTGAAATTTTCATGGAAGATGAGAATACCGGCAAATCTCTGCCTTCCTGGATATTCTGGGAAGAAGGCCAGCGTATCGAACGGCCTGCCGCTATATATGCAGGCCAGGAATGTCTTGCAATTGCGGCATCCACAGATTTTTGCGCGAGTTCTTCTCCTGTGTGGCTGTCACACGGGAAGGGAAGCATTCTGGTCAATTTTTCGGCACAAAGCGCGCATGGAGATGGTTGTCATGTGGGTGATTGCGAAATTGAGAGAAAAGATAATGCTGTCATCTGCCGGTTTACAGATAAGGCTGATACGAATTCTGGCGAAATCCTGACTGTGAAAATATCTGCACGTACCGGACTGACACTTCTTCCTTCTTCAAATACCTGGCCCATATATAGCCAGCAGGTCGGGCAAGCCAATGGTCAGCCTGATGGTTTACCCAGTAGTAATAAATCTATGGGGGAAAGCCTTACTCTTGTCCGAGGTAAAACAACCGGGGAACGGATCTATATCGAAGGTATCGCTCTTCCACGTATAGATACTCCTGGCGGAGCCATTGAGGATCTGGAATACTGGACATTGTGGATTGATGATTCAGGAAAACCTGTTTCCGGCAGAGATGCTGATACACACAGATTTATGGGTTTTTGCGCGTGGTATGATAAAAATTTTCTCGAAATATCAAAACCGGGAAAACGTAAATTCTCAAAGGTCAAAAAATTGCCCATATCGTTTAAAGATCGACAGAAAAATAATTTTGAACTTGTGGCTTCGCCGGTTTCCGAACAATATCATGCAATTTTGCAATTGCCTTCTTTGCCCGATCCCTGGCCTGTCGATCAGGCTAGAACGGAAATAGGCCGTGGTGTTGACGGCATACTGCTCAATCTGCTTGATCTTCCTGAAAGCCTGGGATGGAAGCCCGGCACAAGAAAGCCAGGAACCCTCGGTGTACTGGGCCTTTCCAGAAAACATGCCGCAGTTCGCCTTGAAGGTGATAAATTGAAAATCGAAGTCCTCAGCATTGCGCCGATCTTCGTCCTGGACGAAAACGGACAGATTGCAAAGACACTCAAAAAAGGCTATGAATCGGAATATTTTCTTTCTGCCGGAGAGCGGTTCATCGTGGGCTGTTATCTGCTGCGATTCGTGATATAGGGCATAATTCAAAGAGACCCTTCAATTTATCGCTATCTTTCAAAAATTCTGTCCATATCAAAGGTTTCTATCAAACCTTTGATATGGTGACATATGAATGGTTCTGGGCTTTTCCAGTTACCTCTTAGACCGGCAAAATACGTCTATTTTTGTCCAGATGATCCCATTTCCCTTTGACATCAAACGACCACACCCAATTCCCTGAGTTTTGCAGCTAATTGTTCAGCTCTTAAATTTGCCTGCTCGGCCTTTTTTCTCTCCTGCTCGGCCTTTTTCTTTTCCTTCTCAGCCCTTAAATTTGCTTTTTCGAGCTTTTTCTTTTCCTGCTCGACTTTTTTCTTTTCCTTCTCAGCTCTCAAATTTGCTTTTTCGAGCTTTTTCTTTTCCTGCTCGACTTTTTTCTTTTCCTTCTCAGCCCTTAAATTTGCTTTTTCGACTTTTTTCTTTTCCTTCTCAGCCCTTAAATTTGCTTTTTCGAGCTTTTTCTTTTCCTTCTCAGCCCTTAAATTTGCTTTTTCGAGCTTTTTCTTTTCTTTTTCAGCCTTTTTTATTGCCTTCTCAGCCCTTAAATTTGCTTTCTCAGTCTTTTCGACTGAGGTGGGAATCCATTCATTATTGATGTCGTAACATCGCAGCCAGGTATGTTCATATCCATCCCAGGTTCCGTTCCACAGGCCAAGACCGATTTTCAATTTATCCAGCCACAGCCGCCCCTTGACAGGATGAAGCTCGACATATTTGCCTCCGATCAGTTCAAATGCCTGAATTTTACCTGTATGACGACTGAATGTGACATAATATGGTATACCCAGTATTTTTTCATAAACCTCCCATTTTGTAGGTGGCCTGTCTTTTTGGGCAGTTGTCAGTCCAAGATCTTCATCTTCTGTTCCTGGTGAAAGCAATTCCACAACAATGGAAGGCACGACTTTTTCCTGCCATATGACATAACTTAAACGCATCTCCTCTTTGTCAACATCCAAGGCAGCGAACCAGTCAGGGCGTTTGTAATTACCATGATTTTGGATATCATAATACAGGTTCAAATCACAGGCGAACAAAATTCTGTTCTGTGCATAGTCAGGTGGTAAAAAAGTTTCTGACAGAAGATGTGGTTGTGAAACATGAAACAAATCAGGCACGCCTGGTTCCTCCGGATCTTCACTGGGTAAATCATACATAGTCGGAAGCGATTTCATGACCGGAAGTGGTCTTGTGACCGGAAGCCGGTTCCGTCTGGCCTCTGTTATTTTGTGTTGAACATGCATGCCGAGTCCTCCCATTGTCGAATCGTCTTGCATCATCGCTTCTTTTAATCCACGATGTGTATTAATCAATTATCGACAATTACCACCACCAAATCAGAAAATGGTAATTCCGATATTTTTACGATCAGATTATCATACGGAACGGTTTGTGTCAATTCACAGCTTTTAATTTTTCGATGGTTATCCGCAGTTCTTCCAGCACCAGGCTTTTCTCACTATTTCTAATATCTGATACATGTGTATGACTTATCATTCAAATGAATTCACATTGGAAACATTAACGATTTTCTTGACTTG
>JAUCGE010000355.1 GCA_030377965.1 Desulfobacterales bacterium HSG16 | reverse complement strand
ATATTGCCAGCCCTCCTTCTTAAGTAAAAATACAGGAGGAGTGTTGAATTTTCTTGCCGATATTTGTTATAAACCCAAAAAATTATTCATCAAAACCGTTCATGCCAGGGCAGGGAGGAATTTCGCTTATGATGTCTATTAATAAGGTATTGACTGAAAAAAAAATCAAGAAATTAAAGTATGTTAAAAATTTTTTGCTTCTGCTTTTCATATCCGGGATCGCAATTTTTACACTGTCTGGATGTTGCAGAGATGCCAATATAATGAGTTCCAGCTACAGGGCAACGGATCGGCTGATCTCAAGGATAAATCCAATTTTTCCACGCGATCAGACAGTTCTGACAGCCAGCTTTGTCAATATCGATAACCTTGAAGAATCTTCCACCCTGGGCAGGACGATTTCTGAATATATCGGCTCCCGCCTTTCTCACCACGGATTCAAGGTGATCGAAATGAAGTTGAGAAAATCGATTTTCATGAAAAAAGCGGCAGGTGAGTTTGTGTTGTCCAGAGAGTTGAAAGATATAAGTGTCAAGTTACAGGCCCAGGCTATCATCGTCGGCACATATTCCATCGGAAAGGATGTGATATATGTATCAGCGCGTGTAATCAATCTGGAAGACAGTACGATACTCTCTTCCTATGGCTACAAGCTCCCCATCTGCAAGGATGGCAATACCATCAAGATGCTTGGCTATTATTAAATAAAATATATCACCTCCCGGATAGAAATATAGCAGGAAAGTGATTTTTTTGAAAAACGGTTTGAAAACCCCCGGTCTTAAATCAAGTTTTTGATTGTCCGGGGGTTTTAATTTTTCCAGGTTTTAAATTTGGCATTTATCAGTAAAGAATTCCCACAACAGCGCCGGTCATACAGGTAGCAAGAGTACCCGCAATTATAGAGCGAAAACCTAACGCAACGATCTCACTCCTTCTTTCCGGAATCATTGTGCCAAGACCTCCGATCATGATCCCAAGGCTGCCCGGATTTGCAAAACCACATAAAGCGTAAGTCATTATAAGCGTACTTCGCTCGCTTAAAACACCTTCGGGTATCTGGCTCAGATTCAGGTATGCTATGAACTCGTTTAAAACGGTCTTGGTTCCCATCAACGATCCGGCAGCAAGGGATTGATCCGCCGGGATTCCCATGAGCCATACAATGGGAGCCATCAGAAATCCGAAGATCCGTTCGAGGGTCAGAGGAGACCCTGCAATATCAGGAAAAAATACGGCAATGATTGAATTTATCAGGTGAACCAGTGCCACAAGGACAATGAGCATTGCCACGATATTGATCAGAAGATCAACGCCCTGAATGGTTCCTTTTGTAACAGCGTCCATAGGACCTGAAGCAGGTTCGGGATAACTCAAAGTTCCGTCAGTCTGTTCATTGGTTTCGGGAATCATGATTTTCGAAATCACGATGGCAGCAGGAACGCTTATAACAGAAGCCGTCAGGATATGACCCATGATATCTGGAAATTTATCCATTAAAAATGTTGCATAGACAGCCATGACCGTTCCGGCAATTGTTGCCATGCCGCAACTCATTATGGTGAAAATTTCGCTTCTTGTCATATTCTTTAAATAAGGCCGGATTAAAACAGGGGCTTCCACCATGCCTATAAATATATTGGCGGACAGACCCACGCCTTCTGCTCCTCCGATATTCATTGTTTTTTGTAACGCCCATGAAAACCCCCTGACAACAAGCGGAAGGACTTTCCAGTAAAAAAGCAAAGAGGAAATAGCGCTTATGACCAGGACCAGGGGCAATGCCTTGAATGCAATGATGAAACTGTATTGGGGAGATGTCATATCGAAGGGAGGCAGTCCGCCGCCCAGATATCCGAACACAAAAGTGGTTCCAGCAGTTGTTGCTTTGTCAAGAAACAGGATGGCCTCGTTCAGTATCCGGAAAACATACCTGAACTGGGGAATTTTCAAAAGCAGTGCGCCTATGAATAACTGAAGCAAAATTCCGATAATTACAAACTTTGGATTAACACTGGTTTTTTTTTCACTTAAAAGCCAGGCAATGCCTGCAAAAACGAACAGTCCCAAAACACTTTGAATGATCATTTTTTTCTCCTTTTTTTCAAGACTGGTTAAACGAAGCAAACTTGACAGAAACCGGAACGACTGCTCAAAGTTATGATAGATATCTATAATAATAAAGGAAAAAATGGGTATATATAGATAAAGACATGACAAATCATCATTTCATATTCCATGAAAGGTTGTAATGATTGATAAAATAATATATATCATATTTTATTGATCAGCAATCGCAAAGCAAGAATGGA
>JAUCGE010000354.1 GCA_030377965.1 Desulfobacterales bacterium HSG16 | reverse complement strand
TATAGTTTTCTGTAATCAGCATCCGAACCAATTTTTATAATGGTTTCAAGTTGATTTAAACCCGGCATGTTTGGAATTGAATCGACGGGATGAAAATCGAACCATAAGGATTTGTAACCCTTTGTGGAAACCGGAACAAAAGGAGATTTTATCGTGAACAAAAAAAATGTTTTTATAACAATTTTGTCATTGGCAATAGCCGGGTCTATAATCGTTTCAACTGCAACAGCCGATGATATAGAAGCCAGAAAAGTTATGGAAAAAGTGGATGCGCGAGATGACGGAGATCATGTTGTCAGCGAACTGGAAATGATTTTGACAAACAAACGCGGAAAGAAGCGAATACGCAGGATCAAAGGATTTTCCAAAGATTATGGTGAAAATATATACAGGCTCATGTTCTTTCTCGCACCGGCAGATGTCAAAAACACCGCCTTTATGACCTATGACTATGACGGAGAAAAAGATGACGACCAATGGCTTTATCTTCCGGCCTTGCGAAAAACGAAACGCATAGCGAGTGATGATAGAACCTCCAGCTTTATGGGTTCTGATTTTTCATACGCTGACATGACCAAACCGGAACTGGTCAATTACGATTATAAGCTTTTAAAAGAAACAGAGGTACACGGACACAGGGCATGGGTAATCGAATCTGTTCCAAAAACAAAAAAAGTAGTTGATGATTTCGGATATACCAGATCCCTTTTTTTCGTCCGTCAGGATAACTATGTACCTGTCCGGGCCATACACTGGGCCAAAGATGGCGGTAAACTGAAATATATGGATGTAATAAAACTGGAAAAAATCGACAATATCTGGACTTCTCTGGAGATATCCATGACCACGAAAAAAGGCAAGGTAACAAAGCATAAAACCTTATTAAGATATCATGATGTGAAATACAATCAGAACTTAGGCGATGAGATGTTCAGTGTACGAATCATGGAAAAAGGGTTGTAATGAAAATTCGTTTTTTGTTCACATTATTTTTATGTCTGGCTTTATGCACATCGTCTATGGCCGCCGATAATACGCAGATATTAGATATTGAAAAAACTCTTGATGGCAGCGCTCAAGATTTCGATATTGAGGATATAATGGATGGTTTCGACGATACCATAGACAGCAGGGAAACAGTCTCTGCTGAACCATTCGATATATCTGAAGAAACGCCGTCTTTCCGGGATTTTCTGTCAGGTTTTTTCAAAATATCGTCAGCCTTTAATTTTGCCCATAAAGCTCCTGAATCGGGAAAAACAGATTATCGCGGCATCTCCCGCCTTCGCGGAGAGCTTGATCTCAAGCTTGATTTTCCTCTATCCGAAAAATGGAAAGCGAGAATCGGAGGCAATGTCAAGCATGATGCAGCATACGGGCTTAACGGACGCGGGAATTATACGGATGCGGTTCTTGATGATTTTGAAACCGAAGCAGAGTTTCGGGAAATTTTTATTCAGGGCAGCCTGCTTGCTGACCTGGATATTAAAATTGGTCGGCAGATTGTTGCCTGGGGTACGTCCGAATCTATTCGTGTAATAGACATACTCAATCCTCTGGACATAAGGGAATTTGGAATGGTGGATATTGAGGATCTGAGGCTTCCTCTTGCTATGACCCGGCTGGATTACTATTCTGGCAGATGGACGATTACCGGAATTGCCGTGCATGAGATCAAATTCAACAAAACACCTCCTTATGGCAGTGATTTCTATCCTGCGGAGTCTTTTCTGCCTCCTGAAAAAATGCCTGCAACGGCAATCAAAAATACCGAATTTGCGCTTGCCGCTATCGGCAGATTCTCAGGATGGGATTTGACATTTCATGCAGCCAGTTTTTACAATGATGATACTCATCTGAAATCCGACGCTTACTACACAAGGATGATTCAAAAACACAGCAGGCTCAATATGCTTGGCTCCACCATTGTGGCGGCAAAGGACAACTGGCTGTTTAAAACCGAGGCTGCCGCTCTTTACGGATTTGAGTTTTTTTATGCGCCAGATGACAAAAAGACCCGTCTTGATATCATGGCAGGAATTGAATACGCTGGTTTTTCCGAGACAACCATTACTTTTGAAGCTGTAAACCGCCATTTGTTCGGCTGGAATGAGATGCTGTCAAAATCTTTCGACAATACAGATGAAGATGAAATTCAGAGTGTTTTGCGTATATCCCGTGATTTTAAAAATGATACCCTGAATCTTACCCTGCTGGCCGGGTTTATGGGTGAAACCGGCCAGGACGGATCGTTTCAGCGGTTTTCTTTTGAATATGACTGGACAGACGATTTTAAAATCATTGGAGGCTGTATT
>JAUCGE010000069.1 GCA_030377965.1 Desulfobacterales bacterium HSG16 | reverse complement strand
TCTGTAAAAATAACATCTTGTACTTTAATACGCCAACTTTTTTATAGTTGTGATTAATTTTTGGAAGAGCACATCGATTTTTAATGTTGCCCTACTGCAAAATATGGCTTTTTCGGTCAGCCACTATATAAAACTGCCTCATCCGGTCTTTGCTTAATTCCATACAAACCCCATTTTTCCAAGATGAGCATTGACCTTTTTTTCCAAATCATAAACAAGCCGGTTATGTTCAGGCAAAGAAATTTCATAGCGTTCAGCCAGTTCCTTTATTCTTTGTGCAAGGCGCTGGCTTATGCGCTCCATTTCGGTTTTAACCTTTTGTTCAATGTTTGCCATCCATTTATCATCGACCACAAGGGTTTTAACCTCATCCACAGTAAGGGATTGGTAGCGCTCAAGAACCTTTATATCAAGCTCGGCAGTTGCAGTTTTTATCTTTCTTGAAGTTTCAGCTTCCTGTGCAATAAACTTTAAATATGCCTTTATAACCTTTAATTCCTCTTTTGCGCTTTTATCAGATTTAATCTCTTTTTGCCTTTTAACCAGAAGTGCTTTTGTTATCTTGCCTTTATCGTTTTTAACCTCTTCCAGCAGACCGTCTTCCCCGCTGTGTTCCTCTGCCAGTTCTTCAATCTGTGAGCCAAAGCTTTCCTTATTCGCTTCCAGTTTTTCAATGGCCTGTTTTTCAGATAAAAAGAAACGGTCAATTACCAGATTTTTGGGAACAAGATCGCAGTTCCAGCCTTTATCAATCTGCTTTCCTGACTTATTTTTCACAAGGATACGGTAAACTTCGGCCTTCCATTCATCAACTGCAATCAAATAGCAGTCATCCTGCATTGTTTCATTCCAGAAATCCATAAGATGCTGATACACATCATATTTATCAATGAGTTTTTTTTCGGTATATGTTGTCAGCAAATCCTCTGCAATGCGAAATATCAAATCCTTGGGCTTAAAGCCTTTTTTCAATGCCTTTAATTTTTTGGTGTTCCCGGTTTTCCAGCCATTAAAAAGCCTGTCCATATCTTTGCTGAATGCAACAAATTCAGGATGCTCAAAAATAAAGGTTTTAATCTGCTCGTTTTTCACTTTTAAACTGCTGTAATTATCCCTTTCAGATGTTTCAAAAAGGTTTGCTTTCAGACCGGGATACACATCCCAGAATTTTTGCAGGTCGCAAATATCAGCATTGGGAATACCGCCTGTTAAATGAGCTTCAATATCCTGCAAATCTTCTGCTTCCTGGCTGTCAATATATCTTGGGATATTCAGGTTGTAGTCATTTTTGGGATCGCTGATTTCGCTTACGGCCACCATACGGCTGAACTTTGGCAGTGTAATCTGTTTGTTGAACACATCCACAACCTTATGAATATCCTGCTCACGGAGCCGGTTTTTATTGCCATCTTTTAAAAACCCTTTTCCCGCATCAATCATAAAAACGCCTTTTCTTGCTTCTGCGTTTTCCTTATCGACAACAATAATGCAGGCAGGTATACCAGTTCCGTAAAACAGGTTGGCAGGCAGACCGATTACACCTTTTATATAACCTTTTTTGATAAGGTTCTTTCGTATTGAAGCTTCGACATTGCCACGAAATAAAACCCCGTGGGGAAGGATACAGGCTCCTTTGCCCTTGCTTTTTAAAGATTTTACAATATGGAGCAGAAAAGCATAATCCCCGTTTTTAGCAGGAGGAACCCCAAAACCTTTAAACCGCTCATACAAATCATTTCCAGGGTCAAAACCGTTCATCCAGTTTTTAGATGAAAAAGGAGGATTGGCAACCACAAAGTCAAAGATTTTTAAATTGCCGTGCTTGTTCTTGAAAAGCGGGTCAGAGATAGTGCTTTGCCCTCTGGTGATTTCTGCTGTTTCATTGCCGTGTAAAATCATATTCATACGTGCCAGGGCAGACGTGGCAACATCTTTTTCCTGACCGTAGATAGTTACATCATAGTCGGTTTCATCAACAGCTTTGAGAAGCAGGGAGCCGGAGCCACAGGTAGGATCATAAATTGATTTGCCGGAAGAGCTTACGTTTTTTATCCCGATAACCTTTGCAATAATACGGCTGACTTCAGCAGGAGTGTAAAACTGGCCTTTGCTTTTCCCGCTTTGAGTGGCAAAGTGCTTCATCAGGTATTCATAGGCATCCCCTAAAATATCATCGCCATCAGCACGGTTCCTGCTGAAATTTAAAGCAGGGGTTTCAAAAATGGCAATCAGGTTGCTTAACCTGTCAACCATCTCCTTGCCTTTGCCCAGCCTGTCTTCATCATTAAAATCAGCAACATCAATAACACCTTTTAAATCATTGCTTTCAGCCAGCTTACCAATGATTTTTTAATATTTTCGTAGGGGCAATCCCTTGTGGTTGCCCTGCTTGAAAACGGAACATTTTGTATTTTCAGCAAAGGGCAACCACAAGGGATTGCCCCTACGGATTGTTACATAATATATGATCAGGTACTTAACATTAATCATCAAAATCGACTTCTCAATTGTTCGACAGCGATTTCACGATAGGGTTCCGGAAGATTTTCATCATCTATGGCCGTTTTCAACATTGTCCGGTCTGCTGTCATGCGAAAGACAGCTCCAAGCCTTTCAAGAGCTTTTTCCCTGATATCAAAATCATCGTCATTCGTAGCGATTATAACAAGCTCTTTGTAATCTCCTATATGCGCGACTGCCTCCATGCGTACCTTTGCATTTGAATTAGCAGAAATAATTCTTGTCAGAATATTTTTATTCCTGATTTTTTTAAAAGCGGCATATCGTACCTCGTAAGTTTTCGAGTTCTGAGCTATTCTGGCCAGCAGATTTTGTGAGTTCAACCTGGAAACAGCAAAAATCTGGATTTCAGGCAGAATATTTTCTTCAATGGCTATATCTGCTATTATAGCCTGGTTTTCCAGTCTTTCAATAGCTGCTTTTTTAATTTCTAAACCTTTATTTCCTATGGCAATTTTCTTTAAAACATTCTGATCCCATATTTTACCAATTGCATCAATTTGTAATTTCGGGTCAGGATTATGTTCAGCGGAAAAAGCAAGGAGCTTCTGTTCCTCTTTTGTCTGGCTTAAAAGGCCGTCTATCGATTGCTTGTAAAATTTTTTAGCCTCGTCATAGTCTTTTTTCAACAGATTGATATCACAAAGAGCTTTTAAGCCATTTCGGTTGTTTGTCTGCTCAAAATCATTGGCTGCCAGTTGTAATGCAGCTTCAGGCGGCAGTTGAATTATCGAAATCGAATCAATTTCCACATGCATTGGAGTATCAAGACTGAACCCGATCCTGTTGCCGGAAAAATTTTCATAAGAAGCTTTATCCACAAACCGGCCATTGATATAAAATTTGATTTTATCCCCTGATTTGACCACAGAGATGGTGTTCTGGCCTGTTTTTTTTATAAAAGAAGATTTTGTCCAGTCGATGGCAACTTTCCATTCCCCATCTTCATAGGCTCCGTACTGGTAATACCCTTTCATGCTCATGGAAAATTCTATACAGTTTTTGATATCGACAAGGCCCCATACAAGATTGAAAATTGAATTATCTGTTCCTGAAACCATCCTGACATTGGTCTCTATGAGAAAATCGCCTCCCTGGTCAATATTTATGATTGATTCGGGCCAGGTGAATTCTCCTTTCTTTCTCCTTTTCAACTCGAAAGTATATTTTTTATCCGCGATTTTTTTAATGAATTCACTGTTTTCTTCTTCAAACCAGCTATTTTTGTTGTAATCAAAATTATCTTCAAATATCACAACAGCTTCTTTTCTGTCTTTCGGCCATCCAGATTTTTCCAAATATTCTTTTGCCGAAATATAGTCTTTTCTGTCCATACATGACTGTGCTATTTTGACGAAAGCCTGGTTCGATGTGTAGCCGCCTTTTTTATAATGAGCAATTATCGAATTGTAATCGCCGGCTTCCATCTGTTTCTGAAATATTGTCTGATAAATTTCTTTTATGTAGAAAGACTGCCTTATACTGACATGATCTATTACAGTTTTCATCCGGTCGAAAACAGCAAGTCCGATATTTGCACGCTCAAATTTTGCAATTCTGGCTTTGTTGACATATTGTCCGTTTATATAAAGTCTGATGGTATCGCCCGATCTCTTGATTGATAATCGATTTTTAATCGCATTATTATTTTGATCATCCCTGATAACAGCATCTTTTGATTCGCTGTTTGATTCTTTATTTTGTGGATTATATTTTTTGATATAAGAAGATCTGGTCCAGTCAATGGTCGATATCCATTTGCCTTTTTCAAATCTTCCCAGAACATACTCTCCACTGTTTCTTACACCAAAGGCATGACAGTTTTCAGGATCTTTAAAGCCCCAGACGATATTGCATGATCCTTCTTCTGTTCCGCTGATTATCTCAAAATCTGCAGTGATGGTAAAATCCTGTGCTGGATCAATTCTGACAATCTTTTTGGGCCAACTGAAAAATCCTTGTTTTTTCCCTTTGTTTTCAAAGATATACTTGCCATCGGATACAGAATTTACAACAGATTCTGTGTCTCTTTCAAACCATTGCTGTAAATTGTCGTTAAAATTTTCTTCCAGCAGAATTTTTTCTTCTGATTTCAGATAACAGGAAGCTGCTGCGTCAATGTCATTTTTCAAAACATAGGCATCACCGATAATTTTTAATCCCGGCTTGTTTTCCAGGCTTTTATATAAACGTTCTGCATTGGAATAGTCTTTATTTTTCACATAGGCATCTGCAACTGATAAAAGCCCTTGTTTATTATCCAGTTTTTTGAACAAAGCCTCGGATTTTGTAAAATTCTTTTCAGCAAGCAATGCCTCTGCGACAGATAAAAGCCCTTGTCTGTCATCAATTTTCCCATAAATTCTTTCGGCATCCGTATATTTTTTTTGGGAGAACAAGCCATCTGCCGCAGCTTTCAATCCCTTGTCATTTTTCAATGCTTCAAAAATTATAGCTGCTTTAGCCCAGTTCTGAACCCCAAGATAAGCATTGGCAACACGCGTATGGCATTGGGCCTGTTTTTCCGCTGGCTGTCTGGCACAAAAGTTTTCAGCTTCTGGATATTTGCCTTTTTCAAGAAGGCCATCTAAGCTTACACATCCGCAAAAATATGTCAGAAACAAGAGTGTAAGACAGAAACGAACTATTTTTTTTAAATTTGTCATAACCATATTTCTCCTCTTTATCTTATTGTATCAATATTGATGACACACTTGTAATATTTTGGACCGGCATGAGTTGAAACCTTTGCCGTATTTTGTTCAATTCTGTAATAATTAAAAGAATGTAAACGATAAATAAAATAGATACAAGTTTTTATCGGTATATCGCAGCAAATATGGATAGCTTTGGCACTCATTATTTTTTCATCGGGATTGTGATAATTAATTGTTTTTCATCTTGAGTTTTATGTTCACAAGATCAGGATAACCTGATTGCAAAAAAATTTTGATGATTGTCAATTTTACTTTTCAAGCTCATTCATTTTATCAATGAAAACGATAAAAAAACTTGAACAAGCATTCAAAATGCATGATACTGAAACAATATCATATATACTGGTTGGAGGAGAGGAGGCAATGTTTAACCTGACAAATCAGCAGAACAGTGAGAACCAGATGATCGGAGATATTCTTATCGTAGATGATAACCCGGAAAATCTACGTATCCTTTCCGGAATGCTTTCCAAAAAAGGATATAAACCGCGAATTGCCATAAGAGGTACTCTTGCCCTTCAAAACGCCCGCCTGATCAATCCGGATATGATTCTGCTGGATGTAAAAATGCCGGATATGGATGGATACACGGTATGTCAGCAATTGAAAGCCGATGATCAGACAAGGGATATCCCGATTATTTTTATCAGCGCGCTGGACGAAGTTCATGACAAAATAAAAGCTTTCCAGTCTGGAGGTGTGGACTATATAACCAAACCTTTCCATATGAAGGAAGTTCTGGCCAGAGTCGAAACTCACATGAATCTGCGAACCATGCAGAAAAAACTCGGACAGCAGAATATACGACTTTGCGAAGAAATAACAGAACGTAAAAATGCTGAAAAATCGCTCAAAAAAGCCCATGATGAGTTGGAAATAAGAGTTCAGGAGCGAACATCTGAGCTGGAAACAGCAAAGGTGGCCGCAGAGTCAGCAAGTCGTGCCAAAACAGAGTTTCTTGCAAATATCAGCCATGAACTCAGGACACCCCTCACGCCGATTATCGGTATGACAGAACTGATCCTCTCAAAAGGCGATCTTCGTTCCAATCAGGAAAAATATCTGAAGATTGTAAAAAAATCTGCTGATTTCCTTTTAGCCATGATAGATGACCTCATAGAACTGAGTCGTATGGAAGCGGAAGGCATAACTCTGGAGGCAAAGTCATTCAGCCTGGATTCAATGGTGAAATCCGTTTTCAATTTTCTGACTCCACGGGTTCTTACAAAAAAACTGAAGCTGACAACTTCGATTGATCCAGATGTCCCTCATATGGTTATCGGAGATCCGTATTTACTGGTAAGGATATTGGAAAAAATCGGAGAAAATGGTATAAAATTTACTGAAAAAGGTGAAATTAATATATCTGTAGCAAAAGAACCTGAAGAAAATAATGATGCTTGTTCGATCCTGATTCGTTTCACAATAACCGATACCGGTGTAGGAATCCCGAAGGATCGACTGAAGGCGATTTTCGAAGACTTTACACAGGCCGACGGATCTAATACACGAGTTTACGGAGGACTGGGCTTAGGGCTTACCATGGTAAGAAAACTGCTTGATCGCATGGGAGGCGGACTCAGGATTAAAAGCGAACCGGGAAGTGGGAGTTCTTTTTATTTTTCTATCCGCTTTACGCTGCCCAGCGAAAAAGAGAAGCTTTTGCTTCAAAGGGAACAGGCTGCTTACTGTAGCACGGATGAATACCGGTAATATTCATTGTCCGTCGAATAAATACCTGAAAATGTATAAACAATTTTGTTTTGTCAGCCAAAAAAGTACATACATGCCAAAATAAGTATCAATGCGATTAAAATAATATCATCAAGGCCGAGGGTTGGCCAGCCATTACCATTCTCTTGCTTATCATCATCTTGCTTATCATCATCTTGCTTATCATCATCTTGCTTATCATTCTCTGGTGGCGGTGGCGGTGGCGGTGGCGGGGGTTCCAGGCGAACGGTGCTTTGCCCCTCTTCGGCTGTCCCATCCGAAACTCCACATTCAGATTGCACATCTGCTCTTTCAGCCCTTTCCTGTTGTTCTTCTCCCATATCATCAGATTGGGGGATATCCTGTTGTACTGTATTGTTGTCCTGCATATGCTGCTGTTCATGTTCGACTTGGGGTTGTTCCTGAGGGGGCTGGTCTGGAACTTCTGACCTGACAGCAGTTTCTGTTTCAGCCTGGCTGTCTTGAGAAGAAGGAGTGATGGCTGCGTCTTGTTGAACTTGAGCAGAGGATTGTGTTTGTTCTGCCTGTATTTGAGGCTCCTGCGGCTGTGCAGCCTGGGCCAAAGTCTGTTGTTGCGGTTGTGCCGCCTGAACCTGAGCCTCCTGCGGTTGTGCAGCCTGCACCAAAGTCTGTTGTTGCGGTTGTGTCGCCTGAACTTGAGGCTCCTGCGGTTGTGCAGCCTGCACCAAAGTCTGTTGTTGCGGTTGTGCCGCCTGAACCTGATCTTGAACGATCTGCTCTGTCTCTGCCTGTATGGATGGATTTGAATATACATGATTTTGAGCAGCATGCTGCGGGACAGATTCATCGTTTAAGGATCTGGCTTTTGCCATCTGGTCAGCGCCGATAGGAGTGATGGAAAGTTCTCTCAGATACCACTTTGTCGTAACTTTCAACGGGCCGCTGAATGTACGTTCACAGATATCTCTTGATTCTCCATCAGGAATCCATGTTGACTCCATTGGAGTATATCCTACTGAAAAATCAGTTAAATGACCTTCTTCAACCTTTAACGCAGTTTCCGCTCCTGCTATGGTTCCTGAAAAACAGACCCGACATTCAAGTGTGTTGCCGTTTGGGACAAAACCCCTTGCACTTCCCAAAACTCCGGAAACAGTGGAACGGTTATGAGAATCAAGCAAAGGAACCTGCTTTGATGGCGGCAGAACAAATCTGTTGACCATCAGCACCTCATCAATAAATCCTCCGCGTTCGTTGTCCCACACTCTTACCGGCTGTTCGCTCACAGCGATCACTTGAACGCTGCGTTCTTTCTGGTTAAATGTCAGAGGCTTGAACGTAGCGATATCTCTTGTAAAAAAAAATTCAGTCATATTTTCATGTCCTCCAGACTTCAATCTTTTTCATTCCGCGAAAAGATCGTAATCCCTGAATGGTTTCCTCAATCCTTTTTGTAATTATCTTCATACTGACTCCAAATGGCCTGTAATCAAAATGGTGTAAAAAGGAAAAAAGAAGCCAACGGCATCTTTTTGCATGTTCCAGTTCAATATAAACCGGTTTTTTTAAACTTTTTTTATAAACCGATATAGCCTGTTCCGGCGATTTGAGGCTTTCAATAATCGATCTGGCCGCCAACTGACCGCTCTTGTGTGCATAATAAATCCCCTCTCCCAAAAGTGGATCGGCAAAGCCGCAGGCATCTCCGGCAAGAAGAATATTTTTAAATCCTGGCTGACGTAAAAAATTGCCATAGGGCAGAAGGTGGCCTTTTATCTGAATTTTTTTTGGATCTTTCACATATGGAAGTGAATTTAAAAAAGTGTAAAATCTGGCCTTGATATCACAATCGTTTTTATGGATAAGTCCGCCCATGCCAATAACCTGTTTATCCCCAGAGGGAAATGACCACGCATATCCCCAGGGAATATATCCAAAATATAATAAAGGATGGCCAGGAAAATAATGGGGCGGATGCCGGTCTATGGCGATTTCAACTGCAACGGCAAGTCCTTTTCGGCTGTTTTCCGTTATCAATGAAGATTGTGCCAGCACGTTTCTTGTCATACTGGCTGCCCCTTCTGCGCCGATAATGAATCTGCCGGAAAAAATCCGGCCTTTCTCCGTCTTTACACATGTCTTTACAATATCAACAGAAACTACCCTTTCTCCTTCTATTACATGTGTTCCCGCTTTTTTAGCTTTCTTGAGAAAAAAATTATCATACATGGTCCGGTTGACATAAGAAAAAGGGATATCAAGCCTGCCTCTTGCAAGCTCTCTGTATCTTGAGTGAATTGCCCAGTCTCTGGTTTGATGACAGATAATCCCTTGTGCCTTCAAGTCGTTTACATTTTCGCCATAGATATCTTCTATGATACCAGTAGTTTTACGGGTGATGAGTCCAGCGCAGAGCTTGGGTCTTGGAAAGGTTTTCCTGTCTGCCAGCAACACGCGAAAGCCCTGTTTTGAAAGAATATACGCAGCAGTTGACCCTGCAGGCCCTCCACCGATTATAATAGCATCGTATAAAATATCGGATTTTTCCATTTGCCTTTTCAATTATTGTGGTTTGTCAGTTTTTATCACTGGTTTCGGCTTCAATCCTCTGGAGGAAATGAGTTCTCCGACAAAGCTGCCAATAGATACCTTGCTTTTGACCTTGAGCGGAATCTTTAAATGATCATCTGATACCCATATTTTGATTTTAGCTTTCTTGCTTTTTTTAAAAACCCCGCTGACATGTTTTAAATCTGGCTCGATAAGCCAGGCATGTACTTTTTTCTTTTTTATGCGAATACGCTCTTTTTTGACCACCCTGGCTTTTCCTGTGACACTTTTTTTACCATCTGTGATGGCATGGTTCATAGATGGCGTTTTGCTGAAATCGAATTTACGGGTAAAATAAAATGCAGACAAAGGATCAAGGCTTCCGGGCAAAAGCTTTATGGGAGCGCGTCTTTCCTTAAAATTGGTGTATGTGGCCTCTCCTTTTTTCCAGTCGAAGTTGACCACAATATTTCTGCGGGTCCTCCCCTCCCTCTGGTTTTTTTTGTACAAAAGAGTGCGTGTCAATCCTATATCCGTATAAGAATCGATACGGTCACGGACTTTGTAAAAAGCGTCGATAAAACGAGTGGTTTTTACAGTCAATACAAAATGAAAGGCTTTTTCACCATTTATCGTTGCAAGAGGAAACACCTCCATCGTGGCTTTCCCAGCCCTTATAATCCCCCATTTAAGCTCGAAATTCAGCTTTTCACCAGGAGCAAAAGGCAAATTGTCAAACTCGGATGGAGCATCCGCCATAGCTGAAGCAGCAAAGCCTGCCGTGAAAATCAGAATGACAGACAAAATGATTAAACGATATGACACCCGGCCTATTTTTTCTTTATTATTATGAGTTTTATATAACATGGAGTGACAATAGCTTATATGGGCGAATTTTTCAAGTGAATGTGAGGGAATCTTATTTGGGGCGGTTTTCTTTTCCAAGCATAGCCTCATCAAATCAATCAGACGTTTTTAAGCACCCTCCGTAGAAGAGTCACTACTTTCGGCCTTGATCCACCGGATAACTTAAAGCCAAGACCGCGCCGAATAATTTCCGGCATATAATACATGCCCTTATATTCGGTGATCATTCCCAACCCGATCAATGCTTCTATTTCATCTGGTTTCAAACTCACAGCTTCTCTGGAAAAAGGAATCTGCCTGTCCTGATCAGGAATATTTTTAAATCTGGTGAATATATCCTTTAATAAATGTATTTCCAGTTCGATTTCATCGATTTTTTTCATGCCACAAGGGTCAAGAGCATTTTTAACAGCCGAAGGAGGTAACAGTCGATTCGGATACAAGGCTGAATTAATGGCATTTTCCGCTGCAAAACGGATCAACCTCACCACATCCCTTGCCATAAGCTGCCCGTTAAAATCAGAAAGGGCTGAAACTATCCAATTTGCGGTATATGCTTCTCTTGATTCGGGTTTTCCCAATTTCAAACCCCATAAACCTGTCAATGCCTCTTCAATCGATTCTATGGAGGCATTTTCAACATTCCCTTCGACCATTACGATATCAGTCATGCCTGCGGCAATCCTTACAAGCCATGCGACCAGCCTGAGCGCTTCTTCCCTGTTCCATTTGAATTCCATTGACTGAAATCGTGCCTCGAATTGACCGAAATTCTGTTTGATCGCAGATTTTACAATGTCTTTCCTGATAAATACGAGCAGCCCGATTCGATTGTCCGGCCAATCTTCGAGATTGTTTATCACTCCCTGGCACAAGGAGCGGATCGCTGCCTTTTCCACCCGATCACTTGCGGCATCCTGGAAAATATCTTCAAGTCCGTCGATAAGAAAAATTATTCTGGAGTTTTTTTCAGACAACATTTTTTGCATGGCTTCAAGAGGGTTGGCGCTGTTTTTTTCACATGAGAGCGAACTTGCCATCAGGTCGATCCAAAACTTTCTCCAGACCGACGCATCGGTGGAACTATTCTGTTTCCGGGCTGCCAACCGGTCTTCGATTTCGTTGCTCAAAACAGGGGTGAATCCGATTTTTCCGGTTTCAACAGCGTATTTATGGCAGTCTTTAATTATTTTTTTTGCCGAATCCATGAGATTGGCTGAAGATATCAGCGGTAAAATAAAGGCGTTATTTTCTTTTATACCATGATTCGTTTTTTTGACCTTTTGGATAAATTTTTCCCATGTCTTCAGCCTGGACATTTGAAGCCAGGTGTGTGTCTTTCCAGATCCTTTTGCACCTGATAAAACCGCTATCGGCAGGGTATGTTCATATTTCCCGGCAATTTTTTTCAAATTTGCAGTCGGCAAAAATTTTTCTGATTTGCCAGATTCGGCATATTCATATTCTCTGGCTACATTCTTTAATTTTTCGAGATGGGGCTTTGTATCGATTTTTTTTGTATCTCCATCTTCCTTTTTGCTGATGCAAATGTCTGGAAACCGGTCATCGACAAGACTCGCCATCTGGCTTTGCATGTCCGTGCCTTCAAGCTTTTCAAGTGTGCGATCAAGGCTTTTGAGATAAAGAAGTCTTTCATCGAACATGCTTTCTATTAATGTATCTTTACCGAACAGATCGTCTGCTTCCGTGTCATCTGCAAGCATGAGTTCGGTAAATAATTCTCTGATTTTTTCTATTTCATCGGAATATTTCAGGTCTTCCTTAATCATTGACATAATCAAAATCGGATGGATGGAATTCTGGTAAACCTTCTTGTCTTTCAACAATCGCAACATTTTGTCATGCTGTTGTAAAATCAGCCTGGTTCCCTGTACAGACTGGTCTGATGTTGTTGTAACAATAACTCTGTTAACCCTTGGATCGAACAACAAGGGGCTGGACAGTTCGCTCAATCCAGCTCTCAAATCAACGATGACTGCCTGAACATCCAATTGACGGCCCAAAAGCCGCAGCAAGTCCGGAATAATCCATTCTTTTCCGGATTCCCATGCAACATGCTCTGGTTTGATCGGCATATGCATCAACTGGTGGATTTCTCTGAAAGCAGGTAGAAAATAATGCTCGGAATCATGCTTTCGGGTTTTAAATGCCAGCATCTGTCTGCCCA
Organism: Desulfobacterales bacterium HSG16; assembly: GCA_030377965.1. Taxonomy (GTDB): domain Bacteria; phylum Desulfobacterota; class Desulfobacteria; order Desulfobacterales; family HSG16; genus JAUCGE01. The sequence goes on along the minus strand of JAUCGE010000069.1, from coordinate 7,583 downwards.
GTCGTTCTGCCGTGATTCCAATGCTTTCCGAATAATTTTCAGATTTGTCGTAATGGGCAAGTGCTAAAAAATCAAGGAAAGATATTTCGGCATTTCCAGATTGTTTTTCTGCCCACCATGTCAAACCGGGCGCTTCCAGATCAGCATCCACGATCAATATTTTCCAATCAGGATGTTTTTCAGCAAGGGCTTTTGCCATAGATATGAGATGAATCGTTCGGCTGACACCGCCTTTGAATGAATAAAAAGCCCATAAGGAAGGCGGACCTTCCATTGCTATTAGATCAGGGCTTATTAAATCAGGTTTTTCCGGATAAAGACTGAAACTTGCAAAATCTGGTTTCATGGACAATAATGCAGTTTCTTCATTGAGCGGTTCGATTTCAATGGTGACGGTCAAGAATCGTTTATCACCTCCTGCCAAAGATTCCATATATATTTTTTTTTGTTCCTTGTCATATTTCGGGCCGAACCATTGACTCAATTCCTCAAAAGCCTCATTTCTGTAAATTTTGTCTTGAATCCGCATCTCTATTTCATCTGGATAAACGCTTATTCCCGAAACATATTCTGGCCATGATCCGTCATATTTTTTTGTAAGAACCAAATTTTCGACATCGAACCATGTAAAAAGCCTTTTCATGATAAACCTCTATATTCTGGAGTTCAATTTTTTCAGGATCTGATTGAGAATTTTGATGAATTTTTTCTCTTTATCGTGATCCAGTTCTCTTCCGTAACGCCATGCCTGATGAACATCGCCTGGTGATATCTGTTTCGGGTTGTGGTCGTTTGTAACGACTTGCGGCAGATGGTCTGTCCACCTCAATGAATTTAAAAGTTTATTGAGATTATGGTCGAACTCGACCGGACTTTTTGGGAAAGAACCAGAACCTTTTGGCCTTGTATGTTCTATCCGGTTGTTCCGCATGTAAAGTACCTTCAAACCGCATTCGACGGCATAAAACAAGACCATATGGTGAGTCTGATTCGATGCTTTCCTGGAGGAATCGATAAGATTTTTGTGCCTCCGATATGCTTTTTCCATTTGTTTTCTGCTTACATGTATCATTTTAAATCGTATATCCGCATTTTACTATTGTTATTCAAAGCCGCCATTGTTTCTATATCTTATTTTTGTATAGCCATATTTGAAATATACTGAGTGTGACAATAGCTTATATGGGCGAGTTTTTCAAGTAAATGTGGGAGAATCTTATTTGAAATCGGAAAAAATTAAAATACTCGACATTATAGATGAATTTTTTGGGAATATGCTCTTATCGTTGTACATGTAATAAAATGCTGATATATGATTTTCCAAAAGTTTCTAACTCAGAAATAGTAATAAGGAGGAAAATCAGTGAACATCAAAGTATTGGGACCAGGCTGTCCTAAATGTCAACAGGCGGAAAAAATTGTGAAAGAGGTGGTTGCCGAAACCGGTGCGGATGCCAACGTCGAAAAGGTGACTGATATCCAGAAAATAGCAGGATACGGCGTTTTTACAACACCTGCTATTATCGTTGAAGGTGATATCAAGTGCGTCGGGAAAGTTCCGAAAAAAGATGATATCAAGAAATGGCTTGGAAAATAATCCAGCCTGAATGATGTCTGCAAAAATTGCTTGTTCCCAAGCCGAAACTTGGGAACAAGCAGGACTTGGGAACAAGTGAAATCGTCTAATATTCAGGCGACAATGATTTAATGGCATCCTGAACTGTTTCGTCGGAAATTTCCAGCTCTTTTCGTAAGCGATCTATTATCGCCTGCTCACGTTCATCGATTTCGAGCTTGTATCCTTCGATATTTTTTTCTGCATGAGCCAGTCTTACTGCGGATCTGAAGACATTGTTCCGATTTTCAGGACTCAACATGTTTTTTGCGGACATGATGATAGTGCTGATCTCATCAATGCTGAAAGAAGTCGGTTCAGATGGCTTCCTGTTGAACATTTTGAATACTTTCGATTCGAGTTTTTTGAAATCGTGTCCTTCGAAAAGCGGAAGTTCTTCGACCTCATACCATACAGTCCGCATTTCATCTACACTGTAATTAGCATCGGCTGCTATGACCGAAGCCAGAACAGCGACAAAAACTTCAGCTTCGTTTGCGAACAGGGAAGCAGTCGGGTCTGCTTCCCAAAGACCGAAAATGTTATTTTCCGTATCCTGACATAATGCAAAAAAACCCACTGCTGGCACAGGTGTCTTGGGTACCAATATTTTACCGTCAAGCTCTTTGATTTTTTTTGAATATTCATCAACAGAAGATACATCAACATAATTGGTAATCGGTTGATCTGGATGCTGACGCTGCATCATGCCGCCTTCAACAGGTTTTTCCCCACCTGTTTTTATCATCCAGTATTCGCCAGGGCCTTCATATTTTTCTATTTCCCATGCAAAAAGCTCTGTGTAAAATTTTCTTGCTCGCTCGATATCATCTGTCGGAATTTCAAAATGAACGATACTTGGCATTGTTTAACTCCTTTAGCAGTCTGGTAAAAAATATGGATTGCATTATCATGAATGCCTCTTAATTTCAATTATAATTTAGCTATGCCTATAAAAAGCAGACGGCAATCAATCCAAAGAGACATCAAGTTTTTCGGCAATAATATCAAGAGTACCGAGAGCCTCATCATAATCATAGCTGTGTATCTGATCTGTCAGATTATCGAACATAGCCTTACCAAATCTTTGCCCTGCTCCATCAAGCCATTTTTCGATTTCCACAGGGTCTGCCTTTTTTAAAGCAAATGCCAGATATCTGAGTTCTTTGCCCTGTTCTGAAGATTTTTCCAGCAAGTCAGCATCAGGAAAATAGTCGGAAGATGAATCCTGTTCGGACCGAGCCAGGAGAGTGCCTATGGTTGCCATTACATTGCCGAGAGCCTTTTCTACATGCTCAATTTCGATACCCGTCAAAGTATCGAGATTTTTATCATGGCATCCGTGTTCGACTTTTTCCGCTGACCTGGCCAGTTCAAAAGCTCCAATATTGCCAGCGCTGCCTTTCAGCCCGTGGGCAAGCTGGTGCATTGAATCGCGTTTTCCAGCGCTCCATAATTCGCGTAGTTTTACGGCAGTGCTTTGATTATGCCTGCAAAAACCTGCAAGAATTATCTGATAGCCGTCTTCACCAAGGTCCAGTCCTTCCACGGCTTTTCTGACATGAAGCCCTGGAAGCTGGTCAGGAAGGGTGAAAATCTTGCTTTTTTCCTCTCTTTTAAGAATTTGATTTTCAATGGAACCAGATATCGCATCTTTGTCTGGATTAAACAATCGGTACAGAGTTGCAAAAAGAAGAGCTTGATCTATGGGTTTTGAAACATATCCGTTCATCCCGGCATTCAAGCATTTTTCCTCATCTCCTTTCATGGCATGGGCAGTCATGGCAATGATGGGAGTATGTTCGTAGCCGGGATATTTTCTAATAGCTCTGGTTGCATCATATCCATCCATTACAGGCATCTGGATATCCATGAGAATTGCATCATATTTATCATTTAAAATCGCTCGAAGGGCATGTCTGCCGTTGCTGGCTATTCGGGAATGAATGCCTCCTTTTTTAAGGATCGCCGCGGCTATCTCCTGATTCGTAGGATTGTCCTCCACGATCAATATATTTTTACCTTTCATGGATTCTTTATATAAATGGGTCAGTTTCCGAGAATCTGCCCAGATATTTTTTCGATCATCAGATACTTTCCCAAACACCTCCAGAATGGTTCGGAACAGAACAATGGGCAGCACCGGCTTTTCAAGGGTTCTGGACAAGTTGTGATTCTTAGTTTCATTGCCAGTAATTTGGCGATTGTCTGCAAAACGGGTCAGGAGAATAAGTTCAGGATATTCCAGATTCCCAGGCATTTGATTTTTAAACGAAAGTTTTGTCAATATCTTGATATGGTCAGATGTCAGTATCCGGTCTTCTGCAAAAATCAGGTCAAAGTTTTTTTGGCCCGTCTGATCAAATTCCTGAAAAGAGCGGCACGCTACAACCTCAAATCCGAAAGAGCTTAACATATTTTTAAGAATAGACCGGCATTCATCACTGCTTTCGATCAATAATATGCAGAGATCTCGTAAATCCTGATCTGGAACAAATGAAATTTTTTCAGCGTTGTCAGAATATTCGAAAAGGACTGTAAAGAAAAAGGTAGATCCTGCGCCCGGAGTACTTAACGCCCAGATATGCCCATCCATCATTTCAATCAATTGCTTGCAGATGCAGAGTCCTAAACCTGATCCTCCGTATTTTCGGGTTGTTGAAGAATCTGCCTGGGTGAAAGGTTCGAAGAGTTTTTTCAGGTATTCGGATTCTATACCTGTGCCGGTGTCCTGCACCATGAACTGGAATCGAACATTTTCCTCAGTTTCTTCCAGACAGTCGATTCCAATGAATACAGTTCCGCCTTTGCTTGTAAATTTGACTGCATTTCCCACCAGATTAGTCAAAATCTGCTGAAGCCGGAAAGGGTCACCTGTCAAAAAAACAGGAGTTGTTATGTCCATGTCCACAAGAACTTCGATGTCTTTTCCAGCTGCATTTCCTGTAAAAATATCAATTACCTTACCCAGAACGTCATCCATACGGAATTCCCTGTTTTCCAGATCAAGTTTCCCTGCTTCGATTTTGGAAAAATCAAGGATGTCGTTTATTACATTAAGAAGAGAATGACCGGAGGAAAAAATAATTCTCAGGTAATGGCCTGCCCTTGCCGAAAGATTATCTTCATCAAGGATAAGTTCCGTGGCGGCAATCACGCCGTTTAAAGGAGTTCTGATTTCATGGCTCATATTGGCTAAAAAAATACTTTTTGCCCTGGCCGCGGCATCGGCTGTCTCTTTTGCCTTCTGCAAAGAGATCTGTTTTTCTAATAATCGGTCAGCCATTTTGTTAAAAGCTATGGCAAGCAGCCCTATTTCACCTTTTTGTTCAAATTCCACACGCTGTGCAAAATCTCCGCGACCGACATTTTGAATCGCCGCGAGAAGTTTATAAATCGGTTTTGTGAAATATGCGGCCGTCAGAATTCCTAAAAAAACGGCTAATAAAAGAGCGATTCCCGAAGAAATTGAAAGGAGATTAAGAGTATCGAACCGATTGAGACGAACTGATGAATCGTCCAATGCCGTACAAAGTATGGCAATATTCTCTCCCTGGCCGTTTTTCAAAATGCCATATCCAGTAGCGTATATATTCGAATCGATTTTTTCTTTTCTGTGAATTGGTCCGTCCTCAAGCAATGCGAAATTCCGGACAGCATTGTCCCAGATTTTGATAATATAATTGTCATCTGCATCCTTCATACTGGATATGATATTGCTTTCCTCGTTCCAGAGTATGCTGATATCGGCCCTTACCTGATTTTTAATGCTTTGAATCAGATACTGGTTCAAGGGATAAGTAACCACAACTACTCCCAGAACATTGAGATTGCTGTAATCAAGCATGGGATAAGCTGATTTGATGGCAATACCTGCCTCACTCGTAAAATAATCAGATCGAATATCAAGATCCATCGCTTTATCGACTATCAAATCGTCAGGGTTTGTAAAAAAAGGCTCGGCTCCCTGATATTCCAGATTGTTTCTCATCGCCAGATTTTTTTTTCTATCAAACACCTCCACTATGGCCATGTTCCATAAATCCCTGCTGGTGTACAGAAAAGCTTCCAGTTCTCTGGTATTGGAAAAATTCTTGATATCATGAATGTTTGCCAGATGCCTTGCCAGAATATCTGCCTGTTCGGTGTAACCAAGGAGAATTTTGGTGGTTTCATTGAGAGTTCGCAGACTGTTTTCGGTAAGGTTGGCTTCGGATCGAAGCCCCTCAATCTTCATGCCTGTAATCGTTGTAATAGCCATAGGAAGAATACCTGCAATAATGAAAAACCATGTCAGCCGGGTTTTTATGGAAAGCTGCTGCAAGTATCTGGGAAGAAAGGACAAAAATTGAAAGACCATTTTATCTCATCCTGACATCATGAAAAAGTATGGACCCGGAGGGCTGAATAATAACCCCGCTTATATCCCGATGATGTGCAAGCACATGTCGCGTATGAGCTATGGGAACCCAGGGCGCTTCTTCATGAATGATTTTCTGAGCTTGTTTATAATATTTTGCTCTTGTTGTTCGGTTCAGAGTCTGCTGGGCATTGACCAGCAGATGATGCAATACGTCATTTTTATAAAAAGTACGGTTGGTGGCGGTTCCTTTTTTTGTATTGTCCTGATCGAATAAGGAATAAAGAAAATTATCGGGATCACCGCTGTCTCCAATCCACCCTAATATTGCCATATCATGCTCTCCTGATTTTATTTTTTGCAAATACGTTTTCCAGTCATAGCGTTTAACACTTGCCCGAATGCCGACCTTTTCAAGATTGCCCCGAATTATGCGAGCCATTTCCGCAGGCTGGGCCAGATATGGACGCGCTGATTTCATGACGAAAAGCGTAGTGTCAAATCCCTGGTCAAAGCCTTCTTCCGCAAGCAATGCCAGAGCTTTAGACGGATCATACTCATAATCGACAATATCTGAATTGTATCCCCATATTACAGGTGGAATCGGATTTTTTGCGGGTGTGGCCAGTTCCTGATATAAGTATTTAACAAGTTTTTTTTTATTGATGGCATGATTAACAGCATGTCTGACTTTGACCCTGTCGAACGGTTTTTTTTCTGTATTCATAGCAAGATAACTCATACTCAGACCAGAAGAAAAGAGAAGTCTGCCGTGAGGCAGTTGCTGTATTTTTTTCACATCCAAAGGCTTGATTCCGTCCAGTACATGTATCCTGCCGTTTCTGAAATCATCGAAACGTTGGGCCGGACCGGGTATCACTCTGAATTCGATTCTGTCTGGAACTCCTTTTTCATCCTGATTTTTATCCCAGTGATTTTTGTTTCTGTCCAGTACGATTCGTTTGTCTGGTTCCCATCGATTAAAAACAAAAGGGCCGGTTCCCGAAGGGTGCTTATCGAAATCATCTCCCCATTTTTTCAAACTTGAAGGAGATGCGATCTCTGTTGCGGGCATGGTCAAACTGGCAAGAAATGGAGCATAAGGTTCAGTAAGTTCAATCAATACAGTTATGTCATCCACAGCTTTTATCGTCTTTACGTATTTAAAGACCAACTGGGCATAAGTGGAATCCTTTCTGTACATGGGATGATTAATGTCTGTCTGCCGTTTGAAGTTATAAACCACAGCGTGAGCATCAAAAACTGATCCATCGTGGAATCGAACATTTTTTCTCAGATTGAAGATCCAGGTTTTCCCGTCCCATAAGACGTTCCATAAAACAGCCAGACCCGGCTCGATTTCGAGTTCATGAGCCTTAAATCGCACCAGGCATTCGAAGATATTCCTGATAACCTTTCCTGATTCGGCATCATGATACTTTGCCGGATCGAGAGTCATAGAATCTGCAGCTCTCCCTATTACAACAGTGTTTTCTTTATATCCTGCTTTGTTTTCGCTTGCAGGCAGGCCCTGGACTGGATTTAAAAAAACAAAAAACAGGAAATATATAATTTTTTTCAAGTTCATTCTGTGTACCAGACCTCTCT
>JAUCGE010000353.1 GCA_030377965.1 Desulfobacterales bacterium HSG16 | reverse complement strand
GCAGTCATACAATTGTTCCTGCCCGACCGGCTTTGAAAGATAACCTGCAAAGCCGATTTTGCTAAGACTTCGCGCATCACCTCTCTGTCCTGTAGACGTTACCATTATTAAAATTGTTTCATTTATCATTATTGCCATCCTGTCAAAAGCAGACATGAGTATAAGGTTTTTTCAGGAATCAAATGCAAACCTTAAACGAGCCAATGTGGCTAAGAGCGAATTTCTGGCCAACATGAGCCATGAGATCCGCACCCCTTTGAATGGTGTGATAGGCATAACCGGCCTGCTCATGAAAACCGAACTTGAGCCTGAACAACGTAATTTTGTTCAAATTGTACGCAAAAGTGGCGAGGCATTGCTTTCTTTGATCAACGACATCCTCGACTTCTCGAAGATAGAGGCAAGAAAGCTGGATATAGAGACCATAGACTTCGATTTGCGTTCTACCCTGGAAGATATAACCCGGATACTTGCGATAAAAGCCTGTGAAAAGAATCTGAAGCTGACATGCCAGGTTGCACCTGATGTATCCTCTCTGCTGAGAGGAGATCCGGGAAGATTGCGGCAGATTATCTTCAACCTGGCCGGAAATGCGGTTAAGTTTACCCACAGAGGCGAGGTGGGAATACGCGCTGATCTGGAAGAGGAAGATGAAAAATCCGTCCTTATCGCTTTATCGGTTTCAGATACAGGTATTGGTATTCCAGCAGACAGGCTGAATATTCTTTTTTCGCCGTTTACACAATTGGATGCTTCGACAACACGCAAATATGGCGGAACCGGGCTTGGTCTTGCCATCTCCAGAAAACTGGCAGAACTGATGGGAGGCAAAATCGATGCTCGGAGCAAACAAGGTGAAGGCAGCACTTTCCGGTTTACAGGCAGATTTGAAAAACAGGCCGAAAAAAATAGATCGGAAGAGGAAAAAAAAGATAATACTTTCGGAGAAAATATCTGTAATGCGCGAGTGCTTGTGGTAGATGATCATGAAACTAACCGCTTACTGGCTAAAACTCTCCTTGAGTCATGGGGATGCAGATATGGAGAAGCTGTTGATGGTAAGAGCGCTCTTTTTAAGCTTCGCGAGGCAGCCTGTGCAGATGATCCTTTTTGCGCCGCTCTGCTCGACATGCATATGCCGGGAATGGACGGTAAAACCCTCGGGAGCCATATCAAGGAAGACAAAACGATAAATGAAACAATTTTAATAATGGTAACGTCTACAGGACAGAGAGGTGATGCGCGAAGTCTTAGCAAAATCGGCTTTGCAGGTTATCTTTCAAAGCCGGTCGGGCAGGAACAATTGTATGACTGCCTTGTCCTGGCTCTCCAGAAAAGAAATAAGCCTGCAGCCGGGCAGAGACTTATAACACGACACACCATTGCAGAGTCTCTAAAACAAAGTATGCGAATCCTTATAGTTGAGGATAACCCGACAAATCAGGAAGTCGCACAGTCCATCTTAAAGAATTTCGGATATCGTACGGACACGGTGACAGACGGCGTAAAGGCAATTGCCGCATTGGACACGATGCACTATGATCTGATTTTTATGGACTGTCAGATGCCTGAGATGGATGGTTATACCGCAACTTTCAATATTCGGAACGCTGAGTCCGAAAATCGTAATATCCCCATCATCGCAATGACTGCCTGCGTTATGAAAGGCGACCGGGAAAAGTGCATTCAGGCAGGTATGAACGATTATATAGCCAAACCAATAACTCCGGAAGCAGTGATCTGCGCTCTTGAAAAATGGCTGGTCAGGCGATCTGAAAATTCTTGCAGTGAAATTTCTTTCACCAGAACCTCTGAAATCGAAAACACGGTCAAAGATTATGATAAAAATTCAGGCGTTTTTGAAAAAGAGATGCTTTTAAAGCGGCTGATGGGCGACGAAAAACTTGTCGAAAAAATAATCGACGGATTTATGGATGACATGCCCCATCAGATTGTAGAATTGAAAAGCGCGGTTGAAGGAAAAGACTGTCGGGCTGCCGGGCTCAAATCTCACAAGATCAAGGGAGCATCGGCAAATATCGGAGGACTGTTGCTTCATAGAGTTTCCTATGATATGGAGGCAGCTGGCAAAGAACAAGATATTGAGAAATTGAAAAGCCTGATGCCCCAACTGGAAGAGGAGTTCAATCGACTGAAAAAAGCCATGACTGATATTCGATAATATATTCGGAAAGCAAATCGAAGTCTATGGTCTCTATATCCAGCTTTCTTGCCTCTATCTTCGAGAAGTCGAGGATGTCGTTGATCAAAGAAAGCAATGCCTCGCCACTTTTGCGTACAATTTGAACAAAATTACGTTG
>JAUCGE010000352.1 GCA_030377965.1 Desulfobacterales bacterium HSG16 | reverse complement strand
ATCTCTCCATATACTTCATCAATGGTTTTCCTGGCCGGGGGAGATGGTTTCTCATCAGGAAACCCTGCTGAAATAAAACAGTTTATTTTTATATTTACAAGTCCAAGAATTTCTTCAACATTGGGCATGAAATAAAAAGGAGTCGTAAGAACACATGTACCGACGCCAAGTTCATGACCCTTTAAAATAAAGGAGGAAAGAGCTAAACCTGTGGTGATATTCATATCTTCACTCTCTTTTCCCTCCCAACTACACAAACCAGCCTTTTTCAACCTTGAAAAAAAACTTTTTGGATTTGAAACAATGCCTGCGGCAAAAAGCAGAGGGGCATCCAGCATGAAATGTGAAAATCGAAAGTAATACTTTATCACATTTTTAACTCTTTTATTCCCGGAATCATCAGCCCTTGACATCAAATCATCAAATCCATCTTTCATTCTTTTTGAAATTTCATTTTTTTTTTCTTCTGATAATATCCTGTAAAATCTTACCGGCTGTGAATTTGAAGGAGACGGACTATTTAACGCGCTCCCGATCATCTTTTCAATATAGTACCCAGGAACTTTTTCAGACTTGTATTTTCTTATGCTTCTCCTTGAATATACAAGTGAATCAAAACTCAAATTCTCGAATTGCGTCATATTATTCAGGCCTGTTTATGATGACAAATATATTCTACAAGGTCTTTAACCTTAAGTACTGGTCCATTTTCAAGATCCAGCAGGATCTCATCAATTCTGTCAGGTTCAAAATGGCTGATCTTATCACTTAAAAATACCGCCCTCTCAATACTATTCTCATCTGCTTCCTGAATAAGCTCCCTTAGTCTTCTTAAAAAAATATCATCGTCATTTACTTCGACCTCAAATTTTTCTCCTATTACAAGCCCCAATTCAAGGAGATCTATGGATTCTGCATCAAGATCCCTTATTATATATATTTCAGGCATGATCTCAACTTCTTCAAGATCAAGTATCTCACAAAGTACTCCACGTATTATTTCAAATATTTTATTTCTATCACACATAAATTTTTAATATACTCATTTTTATCAGTTTATTGTTTTCCCGCCAGCAATCCGCCATCCATACGGATTTTAACAGCATTAAATGAAAGACTGCTGTCAGAGAGAAAAAAAATTATTGCTTCTGCCAGCTCCTGTGGATCAATAAGTCTTTTAACGGGTATTTTTTCCCTGATTGTGTCAAAATCCTTGTCAGCAAACTTTTTCCCCCTGCCGGAATATATATATCCAGGTCTGATTATTAATGATGTAACCCCTCTTGATGCAAGCTCAAGGCCTGTATTATTGTAAACAGCCTCTGACGCCAGTTTGGAAGCCGCATAAAAACCCTGCCCCATAGCCGGTCTTTCTGCAGCTGCTGATGAAATATAAAGCAACCTCCCCTTTCTTTTTTTAACCATTATCCTTGATGCCAGACGCACAAGTCCTGTTCTGACAGCAATATTTTGATTTAAATAGCTGTTGATTTTATCCTGGCCGGCTGATGCAGTTAAACTTTCATAATCTCCATGTACCAGATCAACAAGGTAATCCGGCTCCACACCATAATCCCTGAAAAGCCTGTCAACAGAATCAGGTTCTGCAAAATCCAGAAAAGCTACTCCATACTTTCCTTCCATACCTGATAATTCTTTTTCTATTCTACTTGCGCTCTTTTGGCTTCTGAATGTTAATGTTGGAAAAAGATTCTCCTTAACAGCAATTTTTGCTGTACAAACAGCAATATCATTACTTCCTCCTGCAATAAGCAAATTTTTCCCAAAAAAATTTAATTTCATCTTATCCTAAACCAGAACCAGAACCTGAACCTGAATCTGTTTTAATTTTAATAATTCCGGTTACTGCAACTTTCCTCTTATCAAACAGAGTACATTTAATCGTACGGAACTTAATATTCAAAGCAGTCTGTTCCATTAAGTAATTATATCTTCCAGGTGAAACAAACCGCCTGAATTTAAATTTTTCAATCCCACAGGCAGGGCATCCCCATATTTCCGAGGCTGCATTTAAAAAAGCATGGATAATCAAACTTCCCGGCACAACCGGCGCTCCCGGGAAATGATCTTTATAAATCTTATCAGAATGTTGAAAATTAAAAACACCGTCACAATCCATTAATCGCTCATTTATATGCTTGCAGCCATGGAATCAGCAGTTACTTCCATTCCAAGATTCTCAATCATTTTCATATCCTGAATTATACTTCTTCCTTTGGTTGTAAGATAATCACCGCTCATAATACCATTTGCACCGGCATTAAAAACCCAGGACTGGAAATCATCCAGGGTAACCTCCCTTCCACCGCAGATT
>JAUCGE010000351.1 GCA_030377965.1 Desulfobacterales bacterium HSG16 | reverse complement strand
TCGTTCCTGTATGGTTCGGGCTTGAGGGTTCAGTTGTTGCTATTTCTATCGGGCAGATTGCAGAAAGCGTTTTTATTTATCTTGGAATTCCTTTTATCTGCGGTATGTTATCGAGGATAAAGATATAATTTGCAAAAAATTATTTACAAATATTCACACGATCCAATTGAGGCAGTTTTTTCATAAGAGCTTCAATTTCAGGATCTTCTTCCAGCCAGTGCCTGAGATTTCCCAGAATCGCTGCTGCAAACTTGTTATCATTGCCTGCATCAAGAGAATAGTTGACCCATAGTCCCTCTTTGCGGGATGAAACTATCTCCGCATCTTCCAAAATCTTGAGATGCTTGGAAACCGTGGGTTGAGCCAATCCCAGCCCAGCCTGTATTTCACAGACGCACAATTCTCTGTGCTGAAGCATTTTTGCTATTTTTACGCGATTCTTATCAGAAAGCGCTTTCATTACTTTAAGAAAATTTTTCATTTATTCAAGCCTTATATTTAATTTATGGAATATAGTATCGAAAAGACTATGTTGTCAAGAATTTTTCGTATGTACTCCCATGCTTGAACATGGGAGCGAGTCGCTCTTTACGATTAAAGACCTCCGAGGTTTTGTCAAGGGAGGCAAACGAGAAATATCAAGCTCCTGGACATTAACTTGCTGAAACCTCGGAGGTCTGATTATAAGTCTCAAAGACTTATCTGACAGGAATCTTGCGGATGAATGATTATGGAAGGAATGCTAGAATGGAATATCATCATCCTCAACAGCCTTCGAAGCGCCAGGTCCCTGCATATCTGGTGTCTGCTCCACATCATCGGGTTGTGCTGGTTGAGCTGTAGCTGGTTGAGCTGTAGCCGGTGGAGTAGGAGGTGGAGGCTGCGGAGCAGATTGGGGTTGAGCTGGCTGGCTGAAGTTGTCCATAGGAGGCTGCTGGTCATAATTATTTGAAAAACCTCCGCCGGGCTGTGAACCGCCTTGATAGCCGCCTGCCTGGGGATTATTCTGAAATCCGCCTGCCTGGGGGCTGCCTTGAAAGCCACCACCTGCCTGAGGGTTATTCTGAAAACCGCCTGCTTGGGGGCTACCTTGAAAACCTCCGGCCTGCTGATAATTGCCCTGAAGAGCGCCGCCTCCCTGCTGGTAATTGCCTTGAAAACCTCCGGCCTGCTGGCCTGCATCGCCTTTTGTTCCGAGGAATTGCATTGTGGATGCGACTATTTCTGTGGTATATCGCTTGGCTCCATCCTGTCCTTCCCATTCCCTTGTCTGTAGTTTGCCTTCGATATATACCTGCTTACCCTTTGATAAATACTGACCGCAGACCTCTGCCAGTCTTCTGAATGCAACCACACGATGCCATTCGGTCTTTTCTCTTTTTTCCCCCGTGTTTTTATCATTCCATGTCTCACTCGTGGCAACGCTGAAGTTACACACAGCAGTACCATCTTGAAAGTATTTCACTTCAGGATCACGCCCCAGATTGCCAACCAGAATCACTTTGTTCACTCCAGCCATATTATTCACTCCCTTTGAAATTATTCATCAAAATTTCGGATTTGGAATTCACGATTATGCCAAAAACTTTATGAAGGCGCATCAAAAATTCTCATCATGAAAATATATAGATACAAAAAAGAAAACTTGATGTCAATCAGCTCATCTCTGATTGAGAAACACCTTCGTTTTTTCCAGATATTGACGCAGTCAGGCTTTTGATCATAGCTTTTGGTCACGAATCATTTTCCTGCCCCTCTTTTATAAGTTTCAGCCTGATATTTTCAAATTCATCTTCTGTCAACACATTCTGATTTTTGAGTTCAACAAGATCCTTGAGCCTTGAAACCAGATTACCGGCAGAACCTGTTTGCTCGATCATATGCTCGGTCATATGCCCGATCTCTTTAAGATTTGAGTTAGTCTGCTGCAATTGCAGCAACTGATTTGATCCATCCTTTTGACCATATCGAAAGGTCAAAAGTCCGTTAAACAGACCGATTTCCACAGCCTTGCCTTTTCCCGTTTCATCGTAAGCCTTACCGGCCATGTATTGACCGTCCGATCTTATTTTTCTAATTTTTGCTATTATCCATTTTATAAGAAAAAAAAGCAAAATGCTGCCGCAGACAACGCCGACAGCTATGATTGCATATTTAAAATCGATAACACCCTGAATCAGGACAACCACAAAGGCAGCCAGAAGCGGAACAGCGAACATAGCGATGATTATGAGATAAAAAAGTCCTATGTTCGATAAGATGCTTATCTGTTTTTTATAAAAATCTTCTTTTTTTTCCATCAGCTCTTTTCATTATTCATAAAAATAACAATAAAC
>JAUCGE010000068.1 GCA_030377965.1 Desulfobacterales bacterium HSG16 | reverse complement strand
ATTATTGATCATTTATGCTATTTTTTACAATAAACAAACGAATGGTCCTCGGCAGATAGATGGCGCATCCAGACAAAACAGACTGGAAATTTGCAGGGTTCAAGGTTCAGGCTTTTTTTCGAGCTGCCTGCCATCTGACCAGCTCTTTGCTCATAGGTGCGTCCTGTTTCATAATTACCTCCATGCTTCTGCCTCAGGCCGGGTCCAACGGACTTGTGTCAGTCCAACATCCGATCTTATCAGATAAAAAAAAATCTTTGGCCAGAGATTTTCATATTCTTAAAGGCGAGCCGGATGAAATCGGTGAAATCGGTGAAATCGGTGAAATCATTGTCGAATCCTTTCCAGTATCCGAACAACTGGAATCACAGGTCGAGTTCTGGAAAGATATCTTTACCGTATATGGCACAAACCAGGTGGTAATCCATGACAGGTGGTACATTGATGTCATATTTGAGGTGGTCGAACGAAAAGGGAAAAAAAGTGGGCTGGAAAAAGTTCGTAACGCCATAAAGAAAAACAGACTGATTCTTGAAAGCATGGCTGCAAAATGGAACACGCCTCTTGATATGAACCAGGATGAACTTGCATTTTACAAACTTTATATGAATGTGGATGAAAATTCGCGTTTTTTAAAAAAAGATGCTCACCTCAGAGTTCATGCTCAACAGGGACAGGCAGAGAGTATCAAAAAAGGGATTATCTATTCAGGGTTCTATATGGATTCGATAGTAAAAACCTTTTCAGAATATGACCTGCCTGTAGAATTGACTTGTCTTCCGTTGATCGAATCCGCTTTCAACCCTTATTCCGTATCCAGCGTGCGAGCAGTCGGTCTCTGGCAGATCATGCCTGCTACAGGCCGTCAGTTTGGTTTGAATATAGGTTTCCCGATAGATGAACGCAGGGACACTGCCAGTTCGACAATAGCTGCCGCAAAATTATTGTCTCATAACTACGAAGTCCTTCAGTCATGGCCTCTTGCCATCACTGCATACAATTTCGGACTCGGGGGAATGGCAAAGGCTATGCGTGCGGTTGAATCTGACCTGCTAGGCGATGTGATTCAATGTTATGACAGCCCCCGCTTCAGTTATGCGTCCAGAAATTTTTATGCTGAATTCATAGCAGCCGTCCATACATATAAGAACCGGGATAAATATTTTGATAATATACAGATTGGGGAACACCGAAATTTTACCAGATTCAAGATACCGGAGTATGTGGCCTTTGACACATTGGAAAAATATTGCGGCCTGAAAATATCTGACATAAAAATTTTAAATCCGGCTTTACACAAATCTGTTTTTCATCCAAAAAAATTTATTCCCAAAAACTATGTGTTAAACATCCCTCAAGAGTACAAAAATATTTTTGCTTCAAAATATGAGTCTATTCCAAAATCTGAAAGATTTGTATATCTGTCATCAAGGGAAAAACACCGTATCCGAAAAAAAGAGACCCTTTCGGGAATTGCAAGAAGGTATAATACCACGGTTAAAGAACTCAGACGGCTGAACAGTCTGAGTAATCCCAGGCGGATTCGGGCCGGCCAGGTATTAAAAATTCCGGGCAAATATGTATCTCTGGCAGATCAGCTAAAAGCAAAACAGGCTGGTTAAGAGGCAACGCAGAAAACAGGTTACAGGCAAGCAAGGTTGTGGAAGTTATTTCATCCACTGCCCTTAAGTTTCCCATAATTTTTATTTCAGGCCAGATAGCACTCTTCATGAACGAGCAGTTACCACTCTTCTTTGCTTATGTCGTGTTTTGACCGCAATGTTTTTTTGCGCGCCCGATGTTTTTTTTCATCAATTCGATGCTGCCGTAAAGATTCAGGTACAGCTACTTTTTTTCTCTTTCGGGGAATTATCAGTGCATCTTTCACAAGTCCTGCAAAACGCTCGACAGCATCTGCCCGATTTGTTGCCTGGCTGCGGCTTCCTTGAGATACCACCTGTAATATCCCTTCCCGATTTATTCTGGACGCAAGTCTTGTTTTCAGAAGAACTTTTTGTTCTTCTGTCAGGCATTTGGAATTGACAATATCGAATCTCAAACTGATTCGGGTATTTACACGGTTTACATGCTGCCCTCCAGGCCCGCTGCTTCCAGACGCTGAAAACCGAATTTCAGTTGCGGGAATCCAAAGTGATTCATTAATTTTTATCTGGGAATCTGTTATCAAATTCTTATTCCTTTCCATATGTGCAAATTCTCGATTGACACATCCATATCATTTCTTTATATTTTCTCCTGATCAGCGATTGTTCGGAAAATTGTTCAATGTAATTGCCATTTGAGAAGCCATCTGTTTATGTTGTGTGAAATCGAAAATGTCAAATAAAATAAAAAGATTTTCCATGTGGAAGAATTATTTGGATATTTGGAGCAAACAGTGCAAAACAAATTTTCTTTTTTGTTTAAACAAATATCGAACAGTCAATTTTGAAATACCGGTCAGAAGGTACACTGGCCCCATATTATCAACAAACGGAGCGGACAATGAATTTATTTAAAAGACTTTTCAGTCGATCCGACAGACAGGACCAGTCAGAAAGGGTATATGGAGCAACGGACGTGGGCCGGGTAAGATCCGGAAATGAAGACTATTTTTTAATCCGGCAGAAAAAAAACCTGCTGATAGCTTCCGATGGAATGGGAGGACACAATGCAGGAGAAGTAGCCAGTCAGAAGGCAAGCGAATCTGTCGATACTTACTTTGATTCAAAGCTTGTGGCCCAGATCCTGGGAGATGAGAATACGATCATGGATGAAATGAAGAGCAGTCTTCTTTACGCTCATCAACAAGTGCTTGAAATGGCCCGTGAAAAAGTCGAATATCGGGGTATGGGATGCACTATCGTGATAGCGCTGATTGATCAGAACACTCTCCACCTTTGTCATGTAGGAGATGCAAGAGCATATGTGTGCGATAAAAAGCAGATGAAGCTTCTTACAAAAGACCATAGCGTTGTTATGTCCCTCGTGGACAAGGGTGACATGACTCTTGAAGAAGCCAGAACCAGCCCGATGAAAAACGAATTGACCCAGGCCATAGGCGGTCCGGGTGCAATGACGCCTTCTTATAATCGCTATGAACTGAAACCTGATGAGAGACTGCTCATGTGTTCTGACGGATTGTGGGACATGTTGTCAGATCAGGAAATTTTCGATATTATAAGACCTGCAACTTCGATAAAAACGGTTTGTGAAAATTTGATAGAGCAGGCCAACCAGGCAGGTGGAAAAGATAATATCACTGTGGTCATGGCCGAACATCCGCTGTCAGACCCTGTTGAAGATGGTGAACAAGCATGAAAAAAACGAGCAAACCTTCCACGAACGGTCTTGATCTTGATACTTTTTTTACAAATGAAGTGAAACCATCTGTCGGCTGTACAGAGACAGGAGCAGTTGCATTTGCTGCCAGTACAGCATCCTTGCATATTGAGGGCGAAGTCAACCGGATTCATCTCCGTCTTTCCGCAAACATTTATAAAAACGGAATGAATGTCGGAGTTCCCGGAACATCTGGAATAAGAGGCAATCTCATGGCAGCAGCACTTGGTGCTGTCGCAGGAAACCCTTCAAAAGGTTTGCAGGCCCTTTCCGATATTAAGGCAGAAGATATCGAAAAAGCACAATCCCTTCTTTCACAGAACAAGATCACCCAGGAAGTGGCCTTTGATGTGCCAAACGTATATGTAGAAGCAGAACTTTCCAGTAAAAATGAGAATGTTACTGCCATAATTTCACAACGCCACGATCTTTTGGTGGAAATACGCAAAAACGGCCGGATTATTTCGGAAAACCATGAGCAGGAAACATCGTTTTTAAAGCAACCCGCATATATCAGAAATCTTTTGGAACAGGATATGAAATCTTTGTGGGATATGGCTGAAAAAATCGATGATAAACTGGCTGATTTTCTTCTGGCGGGTGTTGACATGAATCGGAAAACAGCAGAAATGGGACTTGAAAGCCCCTGGGGGCTTGGCATAGGATATGCGTTGAAAAAAAATGGAAATTCCGATGATCTCCTATGGAAAACCAAGATGTATGCGGCAGCAGCGGCAGATGTCCGCATGGGCGGAGGCCCTCTTTCGATTATGAGCAGCGCTGGCAGTGGAAACCACGGAATAACGGCTATACTTCCAGCAGCAGTGGTGGCAGAAGCATGGAAAAAAAGTGATCGAAAACTTGCTGAAGCTGTGGCTTTAAGCCATCTTCTGACTGGCTATATCAAAGCCCATACCGGGCTGCTCTCTCCGATATGCGGATGTGCAATGGCTGCCGGTATGGGAGCTGCTGTTTCCATAGTCAAGCTCGGAAACGGAACCTGTGATCAGGGCAGAGTAGCGGCAGCCTCTCTTCTAGGGAGCGTGATGGGTATGATATGCGACGGGGCCAAAGGATCTTGTGCTTTGAAAGTATCCACTGCATCTGGAGAAGCATTTACAAGTGCTGTCGTAGCCCTGTCCGATCATGGAGCAGATAACCGTCAGGGAATACTGACCCTCTCGTTGAAAGATATGGCCGATACCATAGCCACTTTAAGCAAAATCGGTATGTCATCCGTTGATTCCACGATATTGAAGATACTTGAGGAGCGTGACCAACAGAACTTCTGACCTGATGAAATCCGAAGATATTGCAATTATCTTGACATTTTCGATAGATTAGAATATATATCCATAAGGCGTTTGAGGCGAGATCAGGAGTCTTTTATAAACGTATTCAACACAAGGAGATGCCAATGGAAAAAGAAGACATCATCAGTATTGCTGAGGGCTTGAAAATGATTGAGGATGGGGTCGAGAAAATTCAGGGTGTTATGAGGGAGAGAAAAATCAAATCCATTGCAGATGTAGCAGCGGAACTCATTCCCATTTTCAAAGAATACGATGATTCGCTGACCGATTCGATTATCAAGCGACTGGGTTGAAAACTGTCATTTACAATCGTTTATGATCATTGAATTTCTTGTTTGATGGAAATATCGATGAAAACATCAATAAAAAAGGCGACCTCTCACAGGCCGCCTTTTATTTTGTAAAATTCTCTTAGAAGCTCCCGGACATCCCCTGGCAAGAATATACAAAGAATTCTAAAACAAAAGAGAGTGATGCAAACTCCAGACATTTACTTTGGAGCCTATATATGTGAAATAAGAAAACATAAAACTTGATTTAATCATTGTTTGTGGTATTTGCTGGTGAAGGAATTTAAGAATTATAACCGTTCAGGACAAAATAATTTTTACATCTTTTTACAACATAAAACATGCCAGCCATATATCGAGTACAATTAAAATGCTGGATTTAACAGGATAACAAGAATGAATAAACCCTGCCATTCAGGCCATCATCATCTCCCGGCTTTCATGGAAAAAATGAAAAATGAAGGGCTGCCTGGGTTGATTATCGACACCTTTGCAGGCTATTATAATAACGTATTATCCGGTGAAACCGGTCTGATCAGCGACAAGGACATCCTTCCTGTCAAATCTTCCGAAGTTCAGAACTCAAACACCCTGTCATCCTATGAAAAAACAGGAACGCGCGCATTGACAAAGGCTGTCATGCTTGTTCTAAATGGTGGGCTTGGCACGAGCATGGGATTAAAAGGCCCGAAATCCCTTATTGAGGTAAAAAAAGAAAAAACTTTTCTCGATATCATAATGGAAAGAACCGGAGCCAAAAATATTCAACTTGTCTTGATGAACAGCTTCAATACCCATCATGACACTCAGTTATTTTTATCAAAATCAGGATGTACCAACCTGCCGATGATGTTCCTGCAGCATAAATTCCCAAAAATTTTTAAGACAGGCCTGTCTCCTGCGCTATGGCAAAAAAATCCGGATCTGGAATGGAATCCTCCCGGACATGGTGATATATATGCAGCGCTATATACGTCAGGTATGATTGAAGCCCTTCTTGACAAGGGCATTGAATTTGCTTTTATCCGAAATTCGGACAACCTCGGTGCGACAATGGACACATCTCTTTTAGGCTATTTTGTCAAACATGAAATCCCCTTTATGATGGAAGTAGCAGCCAGGACACCGGCGGATTCGAAAGGAGGACATCTGTGCAGGCATAATCAGGGCCATTTGATGCTGCGGGAAATAGCCCAGTGTCCAGAACAGGAAAGGGATGCTTTTGTCGATATTGGACGATACGGTTTTTTCAATACAAACAATTTATGGATCAACCTCAAAAGGCTGAAAGAAATTATTGAAAACAAAAAAATGCTTTTACTGCCGATGATTCTGAATCCAAAGCACATTGACTCAAGAGATGATACTAGCCCTATGGTCTATCAGGTTGAATCGGCAATGGGTGCTGCAATTTCTTTTTTTAAGGATGCTGTCGCAGTTCAAGTTCCCAGAAGCAGGTTCTTTCCGGTCAAAAAATGCGCTGATCTGATGGCTGTTAGATCGAACTGTTTTATTGTATCGAACGGGCAGGTAGGTATCCATGAAGGAAAAAACACGGAATTGCCGAGAATCGATCTGGATATGAAATATTACGGAAAAATAGACAGCTTTGACAAAAGATTTCCCAATGGAATACCTGACCTGATTCATTGCGAGACCTTGAAGATAGAAGGTGACGTGCGTTTTGGAAAAAATGTTACGATTAGAGGTAAAGCAGTAATCAAAAACACGCAACAGTATCAGGCATTCATTGAGGACGGAAAATGTATTGAAGGAAATATACTTCTGTGAGCATTGGCCTTATTCCAACATAGGCGGACTCACTTTTTTTTATTCGAAGTCCAGACACGATCTTATAATCGTTTCTTATGAATATGGAATAATCGACTATTGCGAGTTGTCATACACTATTTAAATCAATCGAAGGAGGAAACTGATGAAAGTGTGGAGAAAAGTATTCATAGCTGTATTGCTGCCTGCATTTATGCTGATCAGTACAGCTTTTGCCCAGGATAAAGCAATTTTCGACACAGCCCCCACAAAGAATAACGGAAAAAAATGGCGAATCGGCTATTATGAAGGTGGAGAATTCATAGAATATCCTAATACGCTGATGCCGACTGTTAATGCCTTAATAAGCCTTGGCTGGATCGAAAAAAGCAAGATTCCCCCATCAAAAGGGGCCAACACTTCTGAAATCTGGAAATGGCTTTCTGAAAATACCAAGAGCCAATACATTGAATTTGTAGCAGATGCACATTACTCAGCCAAGTGGGACAATGCATTACGAAAAAAAACGGCCGCAAAAATAATAAAAAGATTAAAATCCCAAAAAGATATTGATCTGATGATTGCTATGGGGACAAAAGCTGCACAGGATATAGCCAATAATCAGCATGATATCCCTACTATCGTTTTGGCAGCTAGCGATCCAATCGCTTCTCATATCATAAAAAGCACAGAAGATTCGGGCATTGATAATGTCCACGCCCGTGTCGATCCATATCGTTATGAACGCCAGCTGAGAATATTCCATGATATCATAGGATTTAAAAAACTTGGAATATCTTATAGAAATGATATATCGGGCAGGAGCTATTCGGCTGTTGACAAAGTAGAAGCCATAGCCAAAGAACGCGGCTTTGAAATCGTCCATTGCTTTATTGATCCTGAACAGACAGCAATAGAAGCACAGGGTAAAAACATGATTGAATGTTTTAAAGAACTCTCTAAAAAAGTCGATGCCATTTATGTTACCGGTCAGGTCGGTGTCAATGCCCAGAGTATTCCCACGCTTGTTGAAATCGCAAATTCATCCCAGATCCCCACATTTTCACAAAGCGGGTCTGATCAAGTCAGGTATGGATTTCTCATGAGCATTTCACAGGCAGGCTTCAAATACATCGGACAGTTTCACGCGGAAACCATCGCCAAGATTTTCAATGGAGCAAAACCCCGTCAGATAAACCAGCTCTTCGAAGATCCGCCCAAGATCGCTATTAATCTCAAGACTGCTGAAATTATTGGGTATGATCCGCCTGTTGATGTTCTGGGTGCATCGGATGAAATATATCAGGATATCGTTTCACCTGAATAATAAAGTGTGATCTGCAGGAAAACTATAATGAAAAAAAAATGCTTAATTCTCGCAGAAGGCAGTTACGGATCAGGAGATGCCAAGACAGCCCACGGACTGGTCAGGTATTCACAAAAATTTACAATCAGTGGAATAATCGATTCTACGCTTGAAGGAAAAGACGCTGGAGAAATTTTAGATGGCAATACAAAGAACATAAGAATCTACGCTGATCTCAAACAGGCTTTGCAGGATGTCCCGGATACAAAATACCTTCTCATTGGTGTTGCAACATCCGGCGGCATACTGCCTGAAGGTTATATCGATATTATCCTCAAAGCTATCCGGCGCGGCATCAATATTGTAAACGGACTCCATTTTTATTTGACAGATGATCCAGAACTTGTCCGGGAAGCCAGCGATAACGATGTAGAGTTAATTGATATTCGAAAACAGTTTAACATGTACAATACTTTTTTCAGCGGAAAAATAGACGATGTTTCATCCAGGAAAGTTGCTGTTTTAGGTATTGACAGCGCGATAGGCAAGAGAACTACCGCAATCATGCTTCATCATGCAATCGAAAAATACGGGAAAAACAGTATTTTTGTGGCAATGGGTCAGACCGGCTGGATGCAGGGATTTAAATATGCCATCGTACTGGACGCTATTATTCTCGATTTTGTTACCGGTGCCATTGAAGACGTTATCTGGCAGGCATGGAAAGCTGAAAATCCGGATTTTATTATTACCCACGGTGAAGGCGCACTCCTCCATCCGGCATGTCCGGGCGGAGCGGAACTGATAGGCGGAGGACAACCGGATCACATAATACTCCAGCATGCCCCGGCACGCAGGTATTTCGATGATTTTCCGCAATATAAAATCGTATCCCTTGAAAAAAATATCGACATAATAGACTTACTATCCGGAAAAAAACCTGCAGCCATAACTATAAATTCGGAAGGTTTGTCAAAACAGGAAGCATTCAAAGAAGCCGGAAGAATTGAAGAAGAGACCGGTATTATGACTCGTCTGCCTCTTTTCGAAACTATGGATGATATTGCTCGAAAGATAATTGGCTGATCCTGACCTATCATTATTCAGGGAACTTCAAAGAAATAATATACCCAATTATCGACGGAATCCTGCCGAAATATGGCGGGGACGGAACCCCGCCCTACCATATCTGGCCTTTTATTTGTTGGGAAATCAAAAGATTTACAAATAAAATGCCCGCATTCTGACAAGTATCTTATTTTTTGGAAAGTTCTAAACAGTCTTTCTGAACACCACAAGAATACCATCCCTTTCCCCGGCATCCAGGAGGCTGGCCAGCCTGTCTTCCCTTCCATTTTTTTTCCAGGGTGAAAAATCGAATACACCGGGATGTGTATTTTTCCGAACCATCTGGACAGTGAGGTTTGCCGCCTCTCTGTCTACAATGTTCCAATCCTTGATAAAGCTGAAATAGGTCTGTTTGAACAGGTAAAAAATTAAATCAAAATCCTTTTCAGGTAAAGTGATGAGGAATTCTTTTTGATCAGTTTTTTCAAGCCTGGGCCAGACTTCATAACCGCTAACATTATATTTGGTAATCAGCCGTATCCAGGCATGAAGGGAAGAAGATTGATAGGTATTTGAAAACAACACATCCGGTTTGACTTCACTCAGCAGCACTTTCCCCATTATCTTGCCTAATCCGGCATCCTGGTATGAAGGCAGAACAGCCCTCAAAATACTGTTGACAACATTATAGTTCTGATTTTTATATTCGACAATACCCAGATCAAACAGTGATGAAGCTATCAGATCGTTTTTTGGAGTTTTAAAAAGAAGGGCATGGCGAATAAACTGTCCTGCAGGCGTTGTAAAATAATCATTTACATATTCCCTGCATTCATCTTCAGGCATTCTGGGAAAAACAGCAGGAACCAGATGATCAAGTTTGGCCTTCAAGCGTTCTCGTTTTTTTAAAGACCAGGAAAGTATATCTTCTGTATTAACTGAAATAACTTTGACAGCCTTACTTTGTTTCTTTGATGTTTCGCTTTCTTTTATCCGGACGGCCTCTGTACTCGACAGATCCAGTTTAAAATCGTAAATTCGATTAAATATCATTTTATCGTCCATTTTTTATGGTCATAGCGTTTCTTTCGACCGGGATAAGTAAAAATAAAATGGTCAGCAGCAAATAAGCGCTTCCCAGAATCACAATACCATTGTGGGTTTCGAAATTGATAAACAGCCATCCGAACAATAAAGGCCCGATCACCTGGCCTGTACGTACCAGGGAATTGAACAGTCCTATGGCTTCCCCTTCTCCCAGATCCTGGCTGACAGAAAAAGTTAACAGATAAGCATTCCTGCAGGGAATGAAACTGGCCGAAAGGCCCAGCAGGAAAATCGAAAAAGCCACAGCCATTATACCATAGCTTCCCCAATAATAGTAATTGATAAAAGCTAATGCTCCTAAAAAGCCGCTTATGCCAATAAAAATTTTTTTGTTAGAAAATTTGTCAACATATTTCGTCAACAATGGTGATATATATATCAGACAGATACCATATACCATCAAAATACGACCGATATCCGATTTTGATGCACCTATGGAATTAAGATGGATTGGACTGAAATAATTCAAAAACCCGACCATCGCTATAGCGAAGGGAATTCCGCTCAGTAAAATAAGCCCCATGATGCTCGGATTAAAAAGAAAACGTATAATCTGCATGAACCCAACACTTTTTCTGATCTCCTGCTTTTCCCTTTTTTCCGGTTTCTGCATGGCATGCCTCATGGTAGCTATAGTATAAACTATGACAAAAAGTAAAATTATCCCCCCTATACAGAATACCGGGGGATAACCGATTCGATCCGCCAGCATACCGCCTGCTGCTCCACCACAGATACTGCCAGCGTAGATACCTGCAATCATCTGGGCAATGCCCAGCGCCTTTTTTTCCGGTTCAGCATGGGCGAGAATATATCCCTGGCAGGACATCAAAGACAATCCATAGCCAATTCCAACAAGCCCTAAAGAAAATAAAAAATGAATGGCATCAGGAGCCAGCCAGGAATAGATAAATCCGATTGAAGACAGCACCAATCCGGTAAGAAACGGTTCATGCCATCCTCTCCGGTCACACCATATTCCTGATATAAGAATAAAAATAGCGGTAAAAAACATCTGTATCGATATGGGAAGTCCAATGACTATATCCTTGGGCAGGCCGAAAACAGGTTCATATAATTTTTCCATATGAAGGGGAAGAAATGAAATAGATATGTCTATGCCGAAAAAAAACATGAATGCAACTGGCCTCATGGCAAGAATATTGACTTTATTTCTGTTTTTTTTAGCAGATTTCTCAATATACTGAAAAGTCAATATGAGCATCTCTACAAAAAACAGGATGGAAATAATCAGGACTGTCGCAGAATCAAAAACTATTGTTTTCAGTTTGTCTGCCAATACTTTCCTGGAAATATTTGCGGAAATATATCCTTCATCGGTACTCGTTGAAATATAACCTTCTAATTTTTTATTTTTCACTATCCCAAGGAGCAGGCTGTATTTCGGATCTTTATCAGTATTGGTAACATTCGGGCTGTCGTCATCAGGCTTATTTTTGTTGAAATCGACCACGCCTTTTTTTGTGGCCTTATATAAAGCAAATCCTTTATCATTGAAAATCGTGATATTATCCAGTTCAGGAGATGCGGCAATCATTTCTTCCATCAGCGCATCTATTTTATAAAGTTTTTCCATACTCAGACCTTTACTCAAAAAAAACTCCACATCTTCCTTGAGCATAGTCGCAAGAAGAACCATCTTTTCTCTGTTAATCTCCAGATAATAATTCTTGAACCCGTTGAGATTCAAAATCGAAAATACAATCTGAGACATTCCGATCACGATAAACATGACAACCGTAATTTTAAATTTTGGGAATTTTCCATCTGAATTCTTGTTGGCAATCAGATTCAAAAAAAACGTCATCAGGATAAAACCACAGACAACTATGAAAATGATTGTGTAGAGATTTTTTTGAAAAACCGAATGCAGGAGCATTTTGACAGGTTTTTCATTGAATACGATCAATATATTTCCGATATATTTTTTTTTGAGTCCTCCAGATACAGGCAATGAAATCCAGTAGTTTTCCTGGTATTTTATATAGTCGCAGCTTGCAGATTTAGAATTGTCAGCATGATAATCACCCAGAACAGATTCAGGCGCATATGTAGTAACGCTATTTTTATCCGTGCTGTAAATTATATTTCCTCCAGGAAGACAGATTGATACTGCCACATCCTTTTCCAGTACTTTCGTGCCGCCTGCCAAAGATTTTCTTGTGCCGTTGACATCTATTTTTCTAGTAATGTTAAGTACGGTATCTTCCAGCATCCGATCAATACCGACATATTTTGTCATGCTTTTTCCGAACCTGAGTCCTTTCTGGATATTTCGCTGGAGGTCTTTGCCGATTACCTGGTATTTGGAGACAATTGATTCAACATATAATTTTTCCAATGAAGACATGCTCAACAATGCATTAAATCCCATTGCAAGGAGCAGAAGAAACAGTGCGGCTATGTTGAGTTTAAATCTTCTTGAAAACATCGGTTTTCTTTTTTTCGGCAGGATGAAATTATTATCAAAATCAAACGCTGCCTTACATTTTTCGCACTTGATTATCATTTCAAATTTTTACCCTTCAAACGAACTTGCCACATAGCGCTTTTTTATGTAAGGGTTGATCATAGCCATGGACAATGCTTCATATTTTAAAAAAAATCTAACAAAATCACCAGATTTAAAACAAGTTTGTGTATCTGTAACATCAATGACCGTAAGATCCTGACTTGAACCAACAATTTTAACACCTGTTTCTTCCGGTATCAGTCCCAATGTCTGGCATGTTGTATAACCGAAATCAAGTACAGCACGTTTTCTCAATCGACTGAATTTGCTGCCCGTATTGGAATCAAGATTTTCCGGTTGTATTGTATTGTCATAGTTTTGCTGTATCCGCTTGTCCCTTATTTCCAGAATTTCTCCTTCCAGAACGAATGCGCCCTGGTGCAGTGTGTCTATATTCATCCTTGTAGCGGGGTCCAATCCCAGAAAAATGGATTCTCCCATTCTTATCTGGTTTATACTATCCGGGATTTCATTTCTGACCATAAGTGACCACAAAGATGAACCGCCAATTGATATAATATGTGGATTGTAAATAAAATCTTTTGAAATACGGCGAATATACTCGACAAAGCAATCAAGTTTTTCCAAGCTTGGAGGCGTGTGGTTTAAACAACAGTAATTCGAACTGAATCCGACAATTCTAAGTTTTTTTATAGCAAGTGCTTTTTTCATAAATTCCGATAGTTCGTCCGGCGACACTCCTTCTCTCATATCACCTGTTTCAATCGGTATAACAATTTTGTATTTATCTGCAAAAGAGGATTTTGCCAATTTTTTGAGAGCTATAAAGTCACTTATATAAATCGTGTCGCAGGGAATATCTTCATAAAGTGAGGAAATGGACACATGTAATCCGATTCTGTCAACTTCGGATTCAATATATCGATAATTAAACGGATGAGATTCTGCAATTGAGCTGACACCGCTGTCGATCACATGTCTGATAATCGTATTATCAGCCCCGCAACATTTGGTGACGACGACAAGATCCAGATTACACTGCTGACACAGTGCCAGAACAGTTTCGATATTTTCTCTGATTTTATGTAGATCAATTTTGAGTTTTGTCATTACAGTTTATTACCTTTAGCCTCTATAAGTACCTGATCAAATATTTCTCAATATTAATGTAGGGGAAGGCCCTGTGCCTGCCCTTGTACGGAGGGCAACCACGAGGGTTTGCCCCTGCAATAAATGTAACACAATTTATGCACAGGTACTTATATTTGTAGAAATGTTTTATATCATTTTTAGACGGCCTGTAACTGTACAAGGAAATCCCAATAAAATAATGTGCTTTAGTGCAAAGGTATCTACAAAATTTTAAAATTTTCGACAGTATGAGGAACAGAGTACCTGCTATTTTCTATCTTCAATGACAATATCGATTCTCCGATTCTGTTTCTGCCCCTTTCTTGTTTTGTTATCAGCAATTGGTCTGGATTCTCCATAGCCGATAATATCTATATGAGATCCAGAGATCTTTGAATCGGTAATAAGATATTTTTTGACAGATGCCGCTCTTTGAGAAGAAAGTTTTCGGTTGTCCTCATCTGACCCTTTTGAATCAGTATGCCCTTCTATTATTATTTTATTTTCCGGAAACTCGCTTATAGCACGCCTGACATTGGACAGCAGCTTGAAATATCTTGATTTTATTGACGACCTGCCGCTTGAAAATTTGAGTCCTGTCAGGCGAATCGTTATCTTTCCTCTGCCATCTATCAGGATCTGGCTTTGATCCGGGCCTAAAAGAGAGCGAAGCCCCTCAACTTTTTTCATCTTGGCATTGAGTTCTTCAGCCTTCCGAATCTTGCTGGAAACTGTCTGAGTCAACTCAGCCACTTTTTTCTCAAGGCTTGCTACCTGTGTTTCATACTCAGCGATTCGTTCTTCTTTTTTATTCAGAAGCTGTTTTTTTTCCCTGTTCACTTCCGCCAGTTTCCTGAGTTCCGACTCGCACGTATATGCGCTGGTTGTCATTGTGCTGCTCTCATTTCTCAACCGCTGGACCACAGAGACAATATTTTCTACGGCCATATCTGCTCCCTGGGAAAAATCTATGGCAGCACCAAGAGCATCGGCAATTTCATTCAGAGGTTCTTCCATTTCTGCAAACAGGTTTTCCATCGTCATTTTCCGCTCCTGTGCCTGGCGAACCCGGTTTGCAAGATATATGGAATGAGATGTATCATATTCTGCCTGAAGTATAGTTTTTGGAATTTCCACGTTATCATATCGGTTTTTTTCAATTGCCATTTCAGCCAGTCTAGCCTGCTCGTGAGCTTTTTCCAGAGCTTCGGGTGCATATTTTTGAGCTTTGATTATATCTGCCTGCTTCAACAGCTCCCATACTCGACCAAGCTTAAAATGCTTTATGGCAGTCAGTTCACTCTCCCGGTAAATATTTTCAGCTTTTTGTGCAATAACAATAGCTTTCTCAACACGTCCATCTTCCATGATGCGAATTCCTCGATCAATCAGTTTCTGAGCTTTTTCAAACGCTTCTGGCTTTACTTGATCAGCTTTTGCATTTATGGCATCTATACGCGCATCTTCAGCTTTTTCAAAAACTGTCTGGGATTGAAAGGCAGTTTTTTCCGCTTCCCTGAGGTATATCAATGCCTGGGTCAGGGATTGATATATCGATTCGAGTTTTTTACCTGCACCAAGATCTTTTCTGGCAGCATTATACAAATAGACTCCTCTGGCATAGACTTCTGGTGCATAACGTTCCGCATGAATATTTTCTGCCGATTTTAATGCTGCACCGGTTTCGGCAAAAAGGTCTGTTCTACTTTGCGAATCAGGTTTTGTAACTGGCAATGTCGTCTGGAGAGTGCATCCAGATACGAAAAACACCGCCAGTATAAACATTGTCCAAATCTGTTTTGCAAACATCTGTTCTCAACTCCTGAAGATAAATTATTTTATATTTTATAAATTGGCGGCCATAAGGATCAAAGGGGCAGGCACAATGGTCTGCCCCTTCTGTCAGGTATTTCTATCCGCTGTTTTCAAGATTGAATAATCTTTACTTGTTTTTTTCCGCCTGCAAAGCCGTAATCCCAGTAACGATATCTTTGACTGGGTTTTCAAAACCTTTATCAAACTGCGGATTCTGTCCGATTATGCCTGCAATAGTATGTACAGGCACCTCTGATTCGAGCAATATATCTTCAAGGCTTCTTTTTTTCTTTTTCAAGGAAATTACCTGCTCAGTCAAATAGATGGCATGTCTGGCTTCATAAGCAGAACTTTTTGCAAGTTCTGTTACCTCTTTCAGGTCATATCTACTACGTTCGATCATCTCTTCGGCCTTTTCTACCATCATTTTTGCTTTTTCAAGGGTCTTTGGGGCATATTTTTTCGCCTTCATATCTTTGGCATCCTTCAACAGTGACCATGCAGTCTGAAGGCTGCGTACTTTGATTGCCGTAAGTTCCGCCTGACGATAGAGTTTTTCTGCGTCCTTGCCCTTTGAACGGGCGTTTTTTTCATATCCATTTTCCAGAGATCTGGCAGCGCTAGCAAGTTTTTTTTCGGCATCTGCCCAATTTTCAGATGCGTAATCAGTGGCCTTTGCCTTGATCGCATCGTTTCTGGCCGTAACTGTCAGATCAAAGAGGATATTCGCCTTTTCGGCAGTCTGGAGAGCTTCATTGAAATAATTCACAGCCTTTTCAAGTTTTTTGCGTACTGTGTCCAGGCTGTCTGCATCTCTGGCTTTGCGATATTGTTTCATTCCATTTTCAAACGCCTTGGGTGCAAAACGTTCGGCCTGTTTTTCTTCTGCTGCTCTGAGAACCTTATCCGCATCTTTGAACAACAGCTTTTTTGCCTCGTCTGAACTTGAAGCTCCTGCCGGATTTACAGCAATAACAGCTATAAACATTGACAGAGCTGTAAACAAAGTAAGCGTTTTCAATGCGTTTGGCCTGATTCGATTCAACATAAAACCTCCTTTTGATGTTTGAATATGACGGGAATGAAACATCTCAGGGCAGGTTTTCCCATCGTAAAATTTTTCCCATCGAAAAAAACACTTCCTGCCCTGATTGACCTGACAAATTTTTTTATATATCATGAGGCTTTTTTTTATGTCAAACAAATTGAACCCCGTCTGTGCTGGGGGATAATTGGGCAATTTTATGAAAATTTTCATTGAATACAGAAAAAAACTCTCAAAGATGCAGAAAAAATTTTATCATATTTCAGGCGAGCATGTTCTTTTATGTCCTCCACAAGAAGATTGCTTTGTTACAATACCTTTGTATAAATTTTTATGCTTAAATACCGTACCAATAATTATTTGACATTTTATTAAGAGAGAATCATTGATTGGATTTCCAGAATACTTCAAAAGGGATGATTTCTTGAGAGAAACACAATAAGGATGCCCCGAACCGATTTTTGAATTTGAACCTGAAAACGTGATATGTACGCTTCCCGCAAATCCCCGACATCTCAATGAATTTATATGAAAGTTTCCTGAGATGCTGTTATTTCAAAATGTTTTGAATGGGTTAATCATTTAGCCATTCAAGGCTTGACTCAAAAGTTCCTGAACCCTGATTACAAGGATTGAAGGATTACATGATTACAAAATCAGGAAATCATTTAATCCTTTTAATCAGGGTTCAAAGCTTTCATTGTTCGTTGTGACCATAAGGTCATGGGAATTTATACATACGATGGTTTGAACAAGTCTGAGCCTATTTTGTGTAATTTGAGATGGAACAGAAGAAAATCTTTATGAGGTAAAAATTTATCGGGAAGATTGATGGGCTTATCTCGAAAGTTACCAAAATATGAAGGAAAATACAGCTCGTTTTTCATTTTATCAAGTTTGCTTGAAAGTACAACTTTATAATCTTCATCTATCCCAATCAGTCCTATATCAAAAGCTTTGTCATGTAACGCACAAAGACAAACACCATTTGCCGGATTTAACCGTTCCTTTTTATTCATTGACCAAGGAATAATATGACCCGCGATTAATAGTTCGGGAATATTTAAGCTACACATTGCACACTGAAAATTATAAATATTGAGAACCATTTGCCGAAAAAATTTCTGGTTGATTCGAGCTTTTGCCGTTCTATATTTATCGTTACCATCTAAATCATTGAAAGAAAATGTTTTTTTATCGATAACGATATCTTTGTTTCCACGGTACTTTGCTAATAATTTTTCACTTTCAAAAATCAAATTATCCCAATCATTGGTGAATTCATCCCAGATTTGTTTATCCATTTTTCCAGCATTTTTCATACCTTTGATTCCCCGTTTTTGTAAAAAAGGGTCAAAGCTAGCAAAATTAGTCAGCTTCAAGGCAACTGCACTGGATGATCTTCCAATTAGATCACTAAGTTCAATTATTCTTGGATTCCGACTATGCAGTGTTCCAAATGGAATCTTACAATATAAATTGAATGCCAATATTAATTCTTCCCTTGTCCAATTGCGGCGTTTTTTCATCCCCGTCCCCTTTGGCATCTTTGCCTTGCATCTTAAACGCTTATTATCCCTATAAACACGCCCGAACTCTCGTCTATGATCCCGCATTGCCCATTGTTTTCAATATCCAGCAAAGATTAACGAATTTCGATAGCACATTATCAAAATTCGGATAAATTGGCAAGGCATAATTCCAGGGCTATTGTCGATTTGTTAGAAATTTTGATTAACCCCTCATTCTTCCCTTGACCCAATCTGAAAAGCTTTGCCCAAAAAAACCCACAACATACACCATTTGCATCTCACTCCCCAATTCATCTTGACAAAATTTAGCCCCCCGACTAACATCCATCCAGAAACCAAATTGTACAAACAAAGGAGCATTACAAAAAAACATGGCAACAAGGATAAAATTATTGAAAGCAGCCCGTGAATGCCTGCTTGAAAAAGGGAGCCATGCGGCAAGCATTAAGACGATTGCAAAAATGGCCAATGTGAATCACGGGCTGGTGCATCATTATTTTGGGTCAAAGCAGGGATTGTTCGTTGAACTCCTTCGTCTTCATTTTGATACGCTGCTGCTTGATCAACCGAAGGATTTTGAATCTGATAAAGAACTCAACGCTTATGTTTTGAAAAAAATGGTTCCAAATGCCAGATTGTTCGTTGAATTCAGGGCATTATCGTATCAGATGCCCGATCTTGCCAAAGAGCTTGCCGGAAATTTACGGAAACTGACAATGATGATAGGCGCATTGATGGGAATTGATGATGGTGCTACCAGGTCTCTGGTGACAGCCGCTATTTTCGGCCTTGCAATGCATTCGAGCATTGATCCTCTGATGCCGGTCAGTGATTCGCTTGTCGAGCTGCACAGGATTTTCAAGCATCGGAATTTAGTCGAATGACTAAATTTTTCTTGACATGCTTTATCCGAATGAATAAATTCGGATTCGTTTTTATCAGAGCCAAAAATTAATTTTTGTAACAAACGGGGGAAATATGAAATCAGGAGCAAAAGATATAGTCAAGCGGATAATAATTGTAATCCCGGTTATTATAGCTGTGATGATAGCTGTCAATCTTGTAAAATCGCGCAAAGGACCGGAGCGCCTGCCTGCAAAGGAAGAGGCAAAAAGTGTACGTATTATAAAGGCTGCGGCTGTGGATGTTATTCCCAGGGCTGTGGGCTACGGATATGTCGAACCCGGAAAAGCCTGGCAGGCAGTAGCTGAAGTCAGCGGCAAGATTGTTGAAACAAGTCCTTTGCTTAAAAAAGGAGCGCTTTGTCGAAAAGGAGAGGTTCTGGTTCGTATTGATCCGGCAAAATATAAGCTGGCCATTGCACAGACAGAAGCCGGGATCAATAATATCAAGGCGAAACTGGACGAACTTGACTCAAAGGCGAGAAATTATAAAGCATCTCTTGAAATCGAGAAAAAATCACTTAAACTAAGTAAAAAAGAGCTGGATCGACAGAAAAAATTATTTGGAAAAGGCACTGTTTCATCATCTAAATACGATCAACAGAGGCTCAGTTATTATGCCCAGTCAGCACAGGTACAGAATATTCAAAACTCGATAAACCTGATACCTGCCACCCGCAAAGCTTTAAAAGCCGACCTTGCATTGAACAGAGTTAAGCTGAAAAATACAAAATTAGATCTTGAATACACGGCAATCAAAGCACCTTTCAATTGTCGTATAATAGATGTCGGAATCGAAATTTCCCAGTTTGTCAAGTCAGGGCAGGTTCTTGCCAATGCGGATGGCATTGAGACAGCGGAAATCGAGGCACAGATATCTATGGGCAAAATGCGTAACCTGATAAAATCCCGAAAAAACGACAGCAGCCATGCTTCCCTGTTCAAGATTGATCTTAAAAAGCTTGAGGAAATATTCGGATTGAAGGCCATTGTAAGGGTCAAATCAGGTGATTTCGAAGTCGAATGGAATGCTCGTTTTGCAGGAGCTGACGCAACAATAGATCCTCAGACCAGAACTCTTGGTGTCATTGTTGCGGTAGATAATCCTTATAAAAAAGTCAAAATCGGAGTCAGACCGCCTATGGTGCGTAATATGTTCTGTGAGGTCGAATTGATTGGGAAACCTGTTCCTGAAACAATTGTTATCCCGCGTTCAGCACTCCACGACGGGCATGTTTATGTAGTAAATTCAGAAAACAGGCTGGAACGAAGGAAAGTTGAAACTGATTTCGGACAGACGAATTTTCATACCATAGGACATGGACTTACATCAGGAGAGTCTGTCGTGGTGTCTGATCTTGTTCCGGCTATAGATGGGATGCTGCTTGAGCCTGTGGAAGACGAGATATTGGGCAACAGGCTTATCGCCGAGGCCACAGAACATATTACGCACCATAGGCGGTCTGACTCCGATTTTGACTTTTTTATAAGGATTATCTACCGCAACAATGAC
>JAUCGE010000350.1 GCA_030377965.1 Desulfobacterales bacterium HSG16 | reverse complement strand
GCCCCTGTTCTTGAACCTTCCGGAATCACTATAGGAAAATACAAGGCATTGATAAGATCATTGAAAACCAGGTCTATTGGTATAGGGGGTGACAGCCTTGTAAGGGTGGAAAATAATGGCAAGCTTTTAATCGGCCCTGAACGAGTTGGCCCTGCTATGGCTTATGGCGGTAAATCTCCCACGCCCACGGATGCTCTCTGCGTCCTTGGCCGTATAAAAAACGGAGATTTGGAAAAAGCGGAAACAGGTATGGCGGAAATAGGTGAAAAACTGGGAATATCAACCGAAAAAGCCGCTATGGAAGTGTTTAACCTCGCATGCAGAACAATTGTCGAAGAAGCAATGGCTATGATCGACCGGATTAACAGCAAGCCAGTTTATACGGTTCATGAGCTTCAGGAAGGATACAAAGTCGATCCGAAACGGTTTTTAGTATTGGGAGGCCCTGCCCCCTGGTTTGCAGAACATATTGATTCCAGCCCAGATTTTCAATTCAACGCTGTCGCAATTCCCAGTTGGCAGGTAGCAAATGCAATTGGGGCAGCACTTGCCCGCACCACCTGCGAAGTCACTTTGTTCGCTGATACGGAACAGGGTATTGCCAAAGCTCCAGAAGAAAATTTTCACGCTTACGTGGACAAAGAGTTTTCAAGTAAAAAGGCTGTTGAACAAGCCTTTGAATTACTGAAGCAAAAAGCCATTCAAATCGGGAGTGACGATTCCGATCCAGAGACAGAGGTCATAGAGTCTCAGCAATTCAACATGGTCAGAGGTTTTTATACCACCGGCAGAAATATCAGGGTCAAAGTCCAGGTCAAGCCGGGCCTGATTCATGAATATGAAGCAATCGCAACAGCATTGAAAAATGCTAAGGGCAGTGGATGAAATAACTTCCACAACCCTAATTGATGAATAAAAAAATACGGAGAGATAATGATAAAAGCTAAACATCAGACAGGACTTGTTTTTTTTCCGGCTTTTGACTGGGCCATCAGCCCGAATCATCCTGAACGCGAAGAGCGGCTTTTATATACCCAGGATCAGGTATTCGAAGAAGGGATTCTTGACATCGAAGGCATTCATGAATTCAAACCCGATATGGTGACAGTGAAAGATGTGCAGAGAGCGCATATCTGTGCGCCTGATGTATGGAGTGTCACCACAGAATCCCATCTTATCAGCGCAGGCGGAGCCAAGACCATAGGCATGGCGGTCATGGATAAAAAAATTGAAAAAGGATTTGCTCTGGTAAGACCCCCAGGGCATCACGCCATGCGGATGGTTCACGGAGCCAGAGGATTCTGCAATATCAATATTGAAGCGGTCATGATTGAATATCTGAGGCAGGCATACGGAATCAGGCGGGTTGCTATAGTGGATACCGACTGCCATCATGGTGACGGAACCCAGGATATATACTGGAACGACCCGGACACTCTTTTTATTTCCATACATCAGGATGGTCGGACTTTATACCCTGGCTCCGGGTTTCCCAACGAGCAGGGAGGCCCAAACGCCTGTGGTATGACGGTCAATATTCCTTTGCCGCCCCTGACCTCCGAAGAAGGTTTTCTATATTCCATAGAAAACATGGTGCTGCCGATATTGGAAGATTTCAAACCGGAACTCATTGTAAATTCAGCAGGACAGGACAACCATTACGCAGATCCTATAACAAACATGAATTTCTCAGCCCAGGGCTATGCAAAACTGACTTCCATGCTAAAGCCTGACATTGCTGTACTCGAAGGAGGATATTCAATTGAAGGGGCGCTGCCATATGTCAATGCAGGTATTATCCTGGCAATGGCAGGTGTTGACTACTCTCATGTCAGAGAGCCTGATTACAATCCCGATAAAATCCGGCAGTCAGCGAATGTCACCAGGCATATTGAAAAAATCGGCCAAGTGGTTCGAGAACAATGGAAAAACAAAAACAAATTACGGCAGGAATTTTTGAACGGAAAACCATTTTTTGACAGAAATCGAAGCATTTTTTATGACACGGACGGCATTATCGAAACTCAGCATGAAAAGGTAGCTATATGCGAACAATGCGCTGGAGCCGTTCGCATAGAGTCTTCATCGGATAAAGGACTAAACGTTTTAGCTGTTCATATTCCCAGTCACGGATGTGATCATTGTAAAAAAACAGCCTATGAATGGTATGAAAAAGCTGATAAAAATCAATTTTCAATGGCTTTTTTACAAGACAGGCCCGAAGATACGTACCTGACAAAAACTTTCTGAATAAGCTTTAACCTCCAAGAAATAATATACCCAGCTATCGGTAGGGCGGGGTTCCGCCCCCGCCGAATAATGGCGGTTTCCGCCCTTCAAAAGATGGCGGGGACGGAACCC
>JAUCGE010000349.1 GCA_030377965.1 Desulfobacterales bacterium HSG16 | reverse complement strand
TTATATACAAGGGCTTTTTATATGTCAACAGAAAAAATAACTTTTTGTAAAAAAATATTAAAAACGAAAAAATAGACTCGATGTTATTTGATATTCTGCTATTTTTTTCCTGTTATAGCAATTATTTACGCCAGAATTCCGGCATCAGTAAAATTATCAGGGTGTAGATCTCAAGGCGGCCAAGAAGCATGCACCATATGAGCAGCCACTTGCCCATCAGCGGCAGAAGGGCATAATTTTCAACAGGCCCGACCATGCCGAATCCAGGTCCGATGTTGCCTATACACGATGCAACAGCACCGATTGAAGTCAGAAAATCGACTCCCGTGCCTGCCAGAAGAACCGTGCTGATGACAAAAAGCAGCATGTACAAAGATAAAAACCCCAGCACGCTTCTTACCACATCTTCTGAAACCGTTTGACCGCCGATCTTGACACGGCTGACAGATCTGGGATGAATAAGGCGGAATAACTCTTTGTAACAATATTTGAAACAGAGCATGATACGCAGACATTTCATACCGCC
Organism: Desulfobacterales bacterium HSG16; assembly: GCA_030377965.1. Taxonomy (GTDB): domain Bacteria; phylum Desulfobacterota; class Desulfobacteria; order Desulfobacterales; family HSG16; genus JAUCGE01. Next base: position 1,858 of record JAUCGE010000349.1, on the reverse strand, counting down.
GCCAGTCGATCCAGCGCATCCGCCTATGAACATGCAGATCAAAATAATCAGCTGAGACATGGCAGGCCACTTCTCATAATCAGCGGTGGCAAAACCTGTCGTGGTTACTATGGAAACCACCTGAAAGGCCGCTGACCTGATTGCTGCTTCCGCTGAATCAAAAACGGTCTGGTATAAATCAGCACTGATGATCAAAGTAAGAACCAGGATTGCACCTATAAAAAACCGGCATTCTGAATCTTTCCAGAAGGCTAAAGTGTTGCCCTTGAGCATCTGGTAATGGAGAGTAAAATTGATACCCGCAAAAAGCATGAAAACGATGAACACAATATCAAAATAGACGCTCTGATAGTGGGCAATTGATGTATTTTTTACGGAAAAGCCGCCTGTGGGCAGGGTAGTCAGTGCGTGGCATACGGATTCGTAAAGGTTCATGCCTCCTGCCATGAGAAGGATGATCTGGATGATGGTAAATCCGGCATAGACCTTCCATAAAATCATTGCCGTATCCTTGATACGGGGTTTAAGCTTGTCTGGTACAGGGCTTGGAACTTCGGCTTTGTACAACTGCATACCGCCAACGCCCAGAAAGGGCAGAATAGCCAGGGATAAAACTATGATCCCCATTCCCCCCAGGATAAAAAAACTTGCCCGGATCAGAGACGCTGATTATGACAAATATCATGACATGCTGGAAAACAACGCTCCTCATATAGAAACCATAATCAACCCGGAAGTGGAAGTTGTTAAAAATATTGATAATCTCATGAGCGTGCCGGGAGCAGTGGATGTGGGAGAATTTGCCCAAGGGCGTGTCAAATTTGTGGGAATCAACCTGGACAAGGATACTGAACTGGCTGGAACCAGGTTGATGGATCTACCCTCAAAAACCGGAAAACGTATCCTGATCGCAGCAGTGGTACGAGATGAAAGGCTCATCATTCCCAGAGGTGATGATATCCTGATGCCGGGAGATCTGATTTATATAATCGCCGAAGAAACAAATTTATTGGACACTCTTTCCGTTTTCAATAAAAAAGCCGAACCTGTCCGTCGGGTGCTGATAGTTGGCGGCGGACGGATCGGACTGCGTCTGGCAAAAATTTTAGAAAAAAAATCGATCAAGACCAAGATTGTGGAAAAATGTCCTGCCACATGCGATGCCCTGGCTGAAAAGCTCGATAAAACTGTGGTGCTGTGCGGAGATGGCTCTGACCAGAGTCTGCTTGCCGAAGAGAATGTCAAAAGCATGGATGTAATAGTGACTCTGACAGACGAAGAGGAAACCAATATCCTGACATCTTTGATGTGCAAGAAAATGGGTGCAAGAAAAGTTATTACTAAAATCAGCAAATTCAGCTATTTCGATCTGATGTCCGCCATAGGTATGGAACAGGTGGTCAATCTCAGGCTTTCTGCCATAAATTCCATTCTCAGATACATAAGAAAGGGCAAGGTACTCTCCTCACGCTCACTCAGAGGAGAAGAAGCTGAGGTTATGGAGGCTGTAGCCCCTGATTCCTCCGATATAGTGGGGAAGCCTTTAAAAAATATCAAAATGCCCAAAGGCAGCCTTGTCACCACCATAATAAGAAATGAGGAAGTAATCATTCCTTCAGGCGAAAGCATGATTCAGCCGGAAGACCGGATCATCATTTTCGCTATGAGGGAAGCAATTTCTAAAATCGAAAAAATCATAGAGGCCAAACTGGAGCATTAAAATGCGATGGAAATATATAGTTCATGTTGTGGGGGTTTTGATTCTGTTTCTTGGAATTGCCATGGTATTGCCCCTTTTTACAGGTTTTATTTATAACGATAAAAGCGTGGCAGCTCTTTTAAAGTCAATGGGAATAAC
>JAUCGE010000067.1 GCA_030377965.1 Desulfobacterales bacterium HSG16 | reverse complement strand
AGCGGAAATTCTGCATTTCTCAAAAAATCATCCAAATGCAGTTTTTATACACTCCATTATTTTTTCAATAACTGCTTCCAATGAAAGGTGTGTAGAGTTGATCAGGATTGAATCGTCAGCAGGTTTCAGAGGAGCAAGATCTCTTGTGCTGTCATTTGTGTCCCGACGTTTCATATCAGTCTTGACATCTGCAGGACTCTGGCACGTCTGCTCCTTTAATTCCTCATATCTTCTGGCTGCTCGCGTTTCGATTGAGGCATCAAGAAAAAATTTTATGTCCGCATCAGGAAAAACAACTGTTCCCATGTCTCGTCCTTCAAAAACAGTCTCTTTTTTTTCACCCATTTTTTTTTGAAGGTTTAAAAGGAATTTCCTGACCACAGGGTTTGCCGATACTGCTGATGCCAGCATGCTGATTTCAGGCTCGCGGATTTTTGATGTGATGTCCTCACCATTCATCAGCAGGAGGGTTTTATCTGCTTTTTGTTCAAAACAAAGATGGAGTTTTTTGCAAAATCCTGCAAGACCCGCATCATCATCTGCCTGGATTCCAGCTCTTTTTGCGCCTATAGCAACTCCGCGATAAAGAGCGCCTGTATCCACATAGGTGTAGGAAAGCCTTTGAGCAAGAATTTTGCTGACACTGGTTTTACCTGCCCCAGCCGGCCCGTCCACTGTTATTAACAATGGTTGTGATGGAAAAAAAGATTGGTTGTCAGACATTGATCATCTCTTTTTTGAGCCATGATCATCGTTTCGCCCGAAGGTTCAATCCATCTGGCAATCGGCCTGAAACGATGGGCATGGCTTTTTCTGTACAAGGTCAAAAGATAAAATCGTTGCGCGGATAAAAAAATATTTTTATAGAGCAGCCTGTCTTCCACGTTCTAAGGCGTTCATGTTCAGATCGAGAAATTTTTTCTTTGTGGAAAATTCTTTCTTGACCATTTCTTTCAGAACATCGAAATCAACAATTTTGCTGCGAGCTACGAAAGCGCCTAATGCAACGATATTGGCTGCCTTTACGCTTCCAACTTCTATCGCTATTTCCGTAACCGGGACCAGGATTTCATCTACATCTGTTCTGCCGGATGAAACGTTGGCCAGAGATTTGTTGATCAGAATCACGCCGTCTGGACGAACTTCCGGGGCAAACTTATCAATAGATGGCAGGTTCATGGCCACGAGGTTTGCGGGATTTTTGATAATCGGGGATGCAATAGGTTTATCGCTTGTAATGACCAGACAATATGCGGTTCCACCTCTCATTTCCGGGCCGTAGGAAGGTATCCATACCACTTCCGATCCTTCTTCAAGGGCTGCATGGGCTAAAATTTTCCCGCACATAAGAATTCCCTGCCCGCCAAAGCCGGCAAACATCACTTCGTTCTGCATAAATATCTCCTCGATGTCTTATTGCGGGGTTTTGTAATCACCCAGTTCATAATAAGGAAGCAGGTTATCTTCTGTCCATTTTATAGCCTCGACAGGTGTCATTCCCCAGTTGGTCGGACATGTGCTTACCACTTCGACCATGCTGAAACATCGCCCTTCCAATTGATAAGTAAAAGCCTGTTTTATGGCTTTTTTGGTCTTGTTGATATCCTTTGGGCGTATCACGGTCTGTCTTGTAATATAGGCATCGGTCTGAAGTGCTGCCAAAAGATTTGCTACTTTGATGGGCATACCTGTCTGCCCGATATCCCGGCCATAGGGAGATGTCGTGGTTTTCTGGTCAGGCATGGTAGTCGGTGCCATCTGCCCGCCTGTCATTCCGTAAACAGCGTTGTTGACGAAAATGGAAGTGAATTTCTCTCCCCGGTTAGCTGCATGGATGATTTCTCCCATACCGATGCTGGCCAGATCTCCGTCTCCCTGATACGTAAAGACGTTCAAATCCGGTCTGACCCTTTTGATTCCAGTAGCCATGGCCGGAGCGCGACCGTGGGCAGCTTCCTGGAAATCGAATGTAAAATAATTATAGGCAAGTACCGCACATCCCACCGGTGCTATCCCAACGGTGTTCTTGCGAATGCCAAGCTCATCAATCACTTCGGCGATCAGCCGATGAATCACACCGTGGGTACATCCGGGGCAATAATGTGTATGATTTTCAGACAGGGCTTCCGGCCGTTTAAATGTTTTTCCCATTATATACGCTCCTTCACCACATCCATGATTTCTTCCGGACTAGGGACATCTCCGCCGCATTTACCATACCAGCTGACAGGCAGCTTTCCTTTTACGCAGCGTTCGACATCTTCCACCATCTGTCCCATGCTCATCTCTATGCTCAATATGATCTTGCAGCTTGATTTTTCTGCTGCATCTGCTATGGCTTTTTCCGGAAAAGGAAAGAGAGTCTGAGGTCTTATCATTCCAACTTCTATTCCCTCTTCTTTCAGCATAGCGACAGCACTTTTACATACCCGGCTCATGGTTCCGTAGCTTACGATCAGAGCTTTGTAATCAGTGTCCATATTCACAGGCTCGTATAAAACTTCCTCTTTTTTCATCTGATCATACTTTGATTTTAACAAAAGATTGTGATCATTGAGTGCTGTGGGGTCAAGATAAAGAGATTTTACAAGGTTCTGTTTGTCATCTCCCCTTGTGGACATGCCGTTGGTTGCCCATTCATCTTTGTTGCTGGGTTCGGTACGCAGATCTTCGGGAAACTCGACAGGCTCCATCATCTGACCGATCAGCCCGTCACCTAATATCATGACCGGATTTCGGTATTTTTCAGCCAGAGGAAAGGCTTTCATAACCATCTCAACTGCTTCTTGAACACTCGCTGGTGCCATGACCAGCAATCTGTAATCTCCGTGGCCTCCGCCTTTGGTGGCCTGGAAATAATCTGCCTGTGAAGGAAGGATACCTCCTAGTCCGGGGCCTCCGCGGATAATATTGACAAATACGGCAGGACACTGTGCTCCTGCAATATAACTGATGGCTTCGCTCATCAGGCTGACCCCTGGACTTGAGGATGTCGTAAATACTCGTTCTCCGCAGGCCGAAGCCCCGAAAATCATGTAACCGACCGCCACCTCACTCTCGCCTTGTAAAAACACGCCGTTGACCTCTGGCATCCGGCGTGCGAGGTATTCCGCTACTTCGGATTGAGGCGTGATCGGATAGGCAAAATAATTCAGGCATCCAGCCCTGATGGCAGCCTCTCCGATGGCTTCATTCCCTTTCATCAATATCTTTCCCATTTTTTCCTCCGTTGGGGCTATGCCACCGTTTCCTCTTTTTCTTCGATTTCACAGATGCTGATGGCCACATCCGGACACATGATGCAGCACAGACTGCACTTTATACAATCTTCTGGTCTGGCCTGACAAACTGGAAAATAACCTTTGGAATTGACTTTCTCAGATATTTCCAGCACATTTTTTGGACATACTGTCATGCATAGACCGCATCCCTTGCACCTGTCATCTTCAATTTCATGTTTGTACTTCTTCATCTATCGTACTCCTTCAATGACACAAATGGACATCCGAACCGTTTATAAAAATTCGGGCAGAATCTGTTTCACGCAATTTCAGTGTCAACTGCCAGGCTGTTGTGTGGAATTCACAAAACTTTTCGGCTCTATCCAGGGAGGGACCAACTGTCTTGCAACAGGCAATATCGGGCATGAAAAATATGTCATATCAATCTGTTCGATAAAATCTGCAGGAACAGTAATAAACTCAAGATCCAGCCCGCTGGCATATGCAGCCTGATTAACGAAATCATGCCCCTGATAAATGATATCGGAAGTGGTCTCATTGATCAGGTTTGCGTTACCGACAATTCCGGTAATTTTTCTTTTCGAGGCTGTTTCGATTTCATCCCGAATACGCAGACATCCTTCTATTGTATCCGTGTTCGGACGAAAAGGATTGATCACCTGAAGCATCTGGACTTCTTTTAAATCCAGCACATTAGCAAGAGCAGCCAGAACTGTGGCCCCCACATCATCTCCTCCTGCATCAAGCAGGGTAAGAGAAGCGGGCTGCCTGATCATTCCGGCAATTGCGGGAGTCAAGATGGGAAGATCAGCGTGCATATATTCATCAGGCGGCAGAACAACCTCTATCCCCATATCTGCCAGAACGCCTTTTGATTCACGGGTCCTGAAATAGGGATTTACCAGATCCAGATCCGCGACTCTGACATCTGTACCCGCCTTTTTGCTCATTACCGCCAGATTTATTGCAACTTCCGTTTTCCCGCTGCCGTAATTACCGACCAGAATAACTATGCCCGTAAGATGAATTCCCATTGAAACCTGTTTTTCCGGCCATGCCAGCCATTTTTTGCATAATTTTGGGGCAATCACCGAAAAAATTGCCGTATTATGACCTGTTTTCCTGAATTAATTTAATCGGTTTCGATTAAAAATAAGGCCGAGTCAAAATGGCTCGACCAGCGCTGTCAAATCAGACAAAAGCGCAACTATGCTATGTATTGATAATTGAATAATGTGTCAAGCATTTTCAATTCACGACAAAAATTGTTTACATAAGAACAAAATACCGTTAATAAGATCAGGTTTTAAAGTATAAGGAAAATTGCAGGCCAGTATCGGTTCGACCTGGGAAAAATCATAGAAGTTCTCAGGAAAAAAACGGCAATAAACGCAATGAAATATATGGATTTTTATATCATTCACAACTCAGGACAGGGAGAATCATAATGGATTACGAAAACATTATTTTTGAAACAGAACAGGGAATAGCCACTATTACTTTTAACCGCCCCAAAGCTCTTAATGCTTTGAACAACGCTCTGCTTGACGAGTTTGCCCATGCACTCGACACAATAGCAGAAGATGAAAAGATCAGGGTTCTGGTTGTAACTGGTCAGGGCGAAAAATCCTTTGTGGCCGGTGCTGACATCAAGGAAATCACCACGTTGAATCCTCTGGAAGCAAAAACTTTTGCTGGAAAAGGCCATGACATCATAGGCAGACTGCAAAATCTTGCAATTCCGGTGATTGCAGCGGTCAATGGATTCGCCCTTGGTGGAGGCAGTGAAATAGCTCTGGCATGTGATTTTATCTATGCCTCTGAAAACGCAAAATTCGGCCTTCCTGAAATAAGTCTTGGAATCATCCCCGGATTCGGCGGAACTCAGCGTCTGCCCAGACTGCTTGGCAAAAACCGGGCAAAAGAAATGATTTTTACAGGAGATATGATTTCTGCGGAAGAAGCCATGTCATATGGCATGGTAAACAGTGTTTATCCCTACGAAAACCTTATGGAAGCTGTTTTGAAAACCGCCAGGAAGATGGCAAAAAAAGGCCGTGTTTCTTTAAGAGCCGCAAAACAGGTCATCAACGCTGGAATGGATGTGGATCTCGGATCAGGATGCCGGATGGAATGTGATGCTTTTGCATTATGCATTGCAAGCGAAGATGCAAAAGAAGGCACCACTGCTTTTATTGAAAAACGCAAGCCCGAATTCTGCGGAACTCTCAGCGGAACTCTCAAAGGATAAATCTCTACAATCTTCAGGCAAAAGGAGTCCTCTTAAATAAAATGATTTATGACATCGAATACGAGACCATGCCCAGAGAGGCTATGGAATCCATACAATTACGCAGGTTACAGACAACCTTACAGCGGGTGTATGCCACAGTTCCTTTTTACAGAGAAAAATTTGACCAGGCCGGACTTACACCCTCGGATATACAATCTTTAAACGATCTTGAAAAAATTCCTTTTACTTATAAAAAGGATCTTCGAGACAATTATCCTTTCGGTATGTTCGCAGTTCCGATGGACAATGTTGTTCGTATCCACGCTTCTTCCGGAACCACAGGTCAGCCCACAGTGGTCGGATATACGGCCAGAGATATTGATACCTGGGCAAATCTGATGGCAAGATCCCTGGCTGCGGGCGGAGCCTCAAGAGGCGATATTATTCATAACGCCTATGGCTACGGCCTGTTCACCGGAGGACTTGGTGTGCATTATGGTGCAGAAAAAATGGGAGCATCTGTCATCCCTGTGTCCGGGGGTAATTCCAAACGACAGATAATCATAATGAAAGATTTTGGCCCAACTATCATTACCGCTACCCCCTCCTATGCACTCCATCTTGCCGAAGTGGCTGAAGAAATGGGAGTTTCCTTTAACGAACTCAAATTCAAGTTCGGTATATTCGGGGCAGAACCCTGGTCAGAAACCATGCGCCAGGAGATAGAGCGAAAACTCAATCTCACTGCTGTAGATATCTACGGATTGAGCGAGGTCATAGGGCCAGGCGTATCCATAGAATGTCATGAAGCAAAAAACGGCATGCATATTTTCGAAGATCATTTCATCCCTGAAATCATCAATCCCGAAACAGGGGAAGTCCTGCCTTATGGCGAGATAGGAGAGCTGGTATTTACTTCGATCACAAAAGAAGCTTTCCCGGTAATCAGATATAGGACCCGTGATATCACAAGACTGCATCCGGAAGTATGTACCTGCGGACGTACCCTTGTAAGAATGGAAAAAGTGAGCGGCAGGACAGATGACATGCTGATCATTCGCGGGGTTAATGTCTTTCCTTCCCAGATCGAAAGCGTACTTATGGAAACCGATGCTGTTGAACCTCACTATCAACTGGTGATCGGAAGAAAAGAAAACCTGGACACCCTGACCGTTATGGTGGAAGTCGGAGAAAATATTTTTTCTGACGAGGTCAAGGGCCTTCAGAAGCTTGAGAAAAAAATCTCACATAATATAAAAGAATTTCTCGGAGTCTCGGCAAAGGTGCAGTTGGTCGAGCCCAAGACCATAGCGCGAAGCCAGGGTAAGGCTGTGCGTGTAATCGACAATCGAAAGATTTGAAAGGGGGCGTATCATGAAGGCAGAACAAATTTCGATTTTTCTGGAAAACAAGGCAGGCCGTCTTGCCGGTGTTACAGGTACTCTTTCCGAGGCAGGAGTAAATATTCGGGCACTTTCCATGGCTGACACCTCCGATTTCGGTGTGCTGCGCCTTATTGTCGATGATAATGGAAAAGCCAAGCTGGCCTTGAAAGAAAAAGGCTTTACTGTAGGCACTACGGATGTGCTTGCAGTGGAAGTACCCGATGAGCCGGGAGGTCTTCATAATATCCTGGAACTTCTGAAAGATTCGGATGTGAATGTGGAATATATGTATGCCTTTGTCCAGCAGAGCGGGAGCAACGCTGTTATGATTTTCAGATTCGACAATATTGATGAAGCCGTCGATCTGCTCACCCAGAAAGGTGTAAGAGTTATCAGCGGAAAAGATCTTTATACTCTTTAGCTTTCAGCGGCATCCACTGCCATCAGCCTGTGAATACTGCCTGTCAGAATGGTAATAACCGACCATTTTCGGACAGGCATTGGAATACATTGGGATAATATGGCCTGTCATTAAAAGAGGCCGATAAATTCAAAGGGGGAAAATATGAAAATCGAAAAAAAACCTGTCTTCATTGCTGTGGCAGTTCTGGTTTGTATTGCCATGATTTTTTCCACACCCGCATGGTCAAAGGATACTTACAAAATTGGCGGTATTTTTTCCGTAACGGGTCGGGCCTCTTTTCTGGGTGACCCTGAAAAAAGAAGCATGGAAATGGCTGTCAAAACCATCAATGACAATGGCGGTATTGACGGCAAAATGCTCGAAGCCGTGATCTATGATACGGAAGGTGATCCCACAAAAGCAGTAATGTCGATCAGCAAATTGATCAGCCGGGACAGAGTCATAGCCATTATCGGGCCTTCTACAACTCCGACTACACTGGCTGTAATGCCCTTTGCTCAAAAAGCAAAAATACCGCTGATCAGCTGTGCAGCCGGCAACAAAATTACACAACCTGTCAATCCCTATATATTCAAGACTGCTCAAAGCGATGTTCTTGCAGTGGCTGCTATTTATAAGCATATGCAGGACAAAGGAATCAAAAGCGCAGGTATTTTGACTGTATCCAATTCATTCGGAGAAAGTGGCAGACAGCAGCTTGAAAAACAGGCGAAAAATTTCGGTATAAATATTGTAAAAGTCGAAAGCTTCGGAGCCAAAGATACTGACATGACTCCTCAACTGACAAAGATCCGGTCAGCCAAACCCGACGCTGTCGTATGCTGGGGAACAAATCCAGGTCCTGCTGTTGTAGCTAAAAACGTAAAACAACTGAAAATGGACATCCCTTTATATCAGAGTCATGGTGTAGCATCACCCAAATTTATCGATCTTGCCAAAGATGCTGCTGAAGGAATCATTCTTCCTACCGGCAAAATTCTTGTAGCGGATCTTTTACAGGATGCGGACGTACAGAAAAAGGTACTCGATAAATATATAGACGAGTATAAAAAGAGCTATAATCTTTCCGTGTCCGGCTTTGGCGGGTATGCTTATGATGCCATGAATATTCTGGCAAAAGCTCTGAAAGGAAGTGATGGCGATACCAAAAAAATTCGGGATGCTCTGGAAAACTTGAAAAATCATGTGGGTGTCAGCGGTGTTTTTTCCTATTCAAAAGAAGAACATAACGGGCTGGGTCCAGATGCTTTTGTAATCGTGCGGATTAAAAACAGCGGATGGGAACTCGTTAAATAGCCAATGGAAGAACTGCTTCAGTATCTTTTTTCAGGTATCACCAACGGCGCTATTTATGCGGTCATCGCATTGGGCTTTTCCATGCTCTATAATGCCACTGACCTGATAAATTTTGCACATGGTGAATTCGTCATGCTCGGAGGTCTGGGCCTTGTGACTTTCTGGACGGTCTTTAACCTGCCCCTTCCGGTCGCCTTTATACTGGCGGCCGGAATGGGCGGGTTTGCCGGATTTTTATTCGAACGGCTGGCTATCCGGACGGTTTCAAAACCTCAACCCATAGTCCTTGTAATCATAACAGTCGGTGCTTCCATTTTTCTCAGAGGGGCGGCAATGCTTGTATGGGGAAAAGATGCTCATGGAGTTCCTGATTTTTCCAGTCACGAGCCAATCGATATTTTCGGTGCAACCCTTCTGGTTCAGAGTCTCTGGATTCTGGGTATCGTCCTGATAATGGTGGCCGGACTTCACTTTTTTTACAACCGGACATTGACCGGCAAGGCCATGCAGGCATGTGCAATCAACAAGAGAGCAGCATGGCTCACAGGAATTCCAGCAAATAAAATGGTACTTTTAGCCTTTATAATCAGTACTTCATTAGGAGCTGCCGCTGGCGTTATCATAGCGCCGGTTACCATGTGCAGCTATGACATGGGTACAATGCTGGGCCTGAAGGGATTTTGTGCCGCAATGCTGGGCGGACTCGGAAGCCTGTGGGGAGCGCTTATCGGTGGTTTCCTGCTCGGCTCTCTGGAATCTCTGGGCGTTGGATTTTTTTCATCTGGATTAAAAGATGCCATTGCCTTTATACTTCTTCTTTTGATCCTTTACATCCGTCCGCAGGGAATTATGGGTACTGCTGACTCAAAGCGTTTTTAACTTTTTTTCTATGTGTGACATGCTTTTATCCCGTATAAATCCAATACGATTCGCTTTTTTTTTCCTGGTTATAGCCCTTGTCGGATTACTGGTTGACAACGCCTATTATCAACAGGTTCTGATATTAATCGGCATTAACACTCTTTTAGCAGTGGGGTTGAATATGCTCATGGGATATGCAGGTCAGATATCTTTAGGCCATGCCGCGTTTTACGGAATCGGCGCATATACCACCGCAATACTGACCGCTAAATACCAGATATATCCCTGGATAGCCCTTGTTATTGCTATCCTGCTCGCTGTAGCCATCGCTGTCGTGGTCGGACTTCCGACTTTGAAGCTATCCGGTTATTATCTCGGAATGGGAACTCTCGGGTTTGGGATGATTTTCAACATTATTTTCAGGGAATGGTCTTCTTTAACCGGCGGAGCATCAGGTTTTGTAGGTATTCCTTCCCTTTCAATCGGTTCTTTGTCCTTTGAATCCGGTCGAAATTATTTTTACCTGGTATGGTTTTCGGTCTGGTCTGTCTTTTTGATCTGCTCACGGATTATAAATTCGAGGGCGGGCAGGGCATTAAGATCGATTCATGACAGCGAAAATGCATCTATGGCAGTGGGGGTCGATACAATGACTCTTAAATTACAGGTATTTGTTTTAAGCGCTGCTTTTTCAGCCCTGGCAGGATTTTTATATGCCCATTATATAAGCTTTATCAGTCCAGGATCATTCGATTTTCTCATGAGCGTAAGGATGGTCACTATGGTTGTAATAGGCGGTATGGCGAGCATATGGGGCGCACTTCTTGGAGCGTCTCTGTTGACATTGCTTCCGGAATGGCTTCATGCGTTTTCGGAATTTGAAATGGTGGTTTACGGCCTGGTGCTGATGCTGGTCATGATACTCATGCCTCAGGGATTGACACGGGGGATTCTCGATATCTATGAACGATCAAGGGAAAAATACCGAAAATAAAGATTGTTTGCCAGATTCTTCCAACGGCCCTTTGCTCGAACTTGCCAATATAAGCAAAGCCTTTGGCGGAGTGCAGGCTTTAAATGACATAACGTTTGATGTACCTACGGGCATAATCCTGGGCGTAATAGGTCCCAATGGTGCTGGTAAAACCACTCTTTTCAACGTTATAACAGGTGCTTATGAGGCTGATAGCGGTAATGTAAGATTTTCAGGAAAAGAGATCCGGGGGAAAAAGGTACACAAAATAGTAACTCAGGGCATTGCCAGGACATTTCAGAATGTCGAATTGTTTGAAAGCATGACAGTTGCTGAAAATGTCATGGTCGGCTGTCATGTCAGAGGCAGATGCGGCTTTCTGGATGCTATCATAAAAACTCCCCGTGCAAAACGCGAAGAACAATGGATAATGAAACGCTCCTCTGAACTTCTCAATTTTGTAGGACTCAGTTCACAGGCAGACCAGCGCAGCGGTGACCTGCCTTTCGGGTGGCAGCGCCTTCTTGAAATAGCCCGTGCCCTGGCTTCAGAACCGTCTGTTCTTTTGCTGGACGAACCAGCGGCAGGACTCAATGCAACCGAAACCCGACAACTGGGCAGCCTGATCCAGAAAATCCGTTCGAATGGAGTCACGGTATTGCTGGTGGAACATGACATGAGCCTCACGATGACAATATCAGATATGATCATCGTTCTGGATCGAGGAAGCCTTCTTGCAAAAGGTACTCCCAGAGAAATCCAGTCGAATGAGGCTGTCATGGCTGCCTATCTTGGAAAAGGGAAATAATCTTACTTCGTCAGGTATCAAAGACAATGCTGAAAGTTCGAAATCTCAAATGCTATTATGGCCGTATCATGGCAATCAAAGGTGTCAGCCTTTCTGTTCGACAGGGTGAGTTGATCACCATTATAGGTGCCAACGGTTCGGGTAAAAGCACCCTTTTACAGGCTATCTGCGGGCTGCTTCCCGGATGGGAAGGAGAAATCCTGTTTGAAGAAGAACAGATCAAAGGACTCGACCCTCCGGCCATAGTCAACAGGGGGATATGTCTTGTACCCGAAGGCAGGCTCATTTTCGGTCCTCTCAGCGTAATGGACAACCTGAAGCTCGGGGCTTATACCATGTACAGGAAAAAACGGCATGACAGGATAGAGCAGGATCTTTCCATGATCATGGAGCTTTTTCCTATCCTGAAAGAAAGATCCAGGCAGGCAGCAGGAACCCTGTCTGGCGGAGAACAGCAGATGCTGGCCATAGGCCGGGCACTCATGGCAAGGCCGCGTCTTCTGGTTCTGGACGAACCATCAATGGGCCTGGCCCCGCTTCTTGTGGAAAAAATACTTGAAACTCTGGTCAACCTCAAAGAACAGGGATTGACCATACTCCTGGTGGAACAGAACGCACAGGCAGCCTTGAAAATATCGGACAGAGGTTATGTTCTCGAAACAGGCAAAATGGTTTTACAGGGCAGATCCTCTGATCTTCTGGCGGATGTGGAAGTGAAAAGAGCTTATCTGGGCAAAGATTATGATGAATTTTATGAAGGAGAATGAAATGCAGAATCCTGAACCGGAAGACATAGCGCAATTGCAGCTGGAACGACTGCAGAGTACATTGAACAGGGCGGATAAAAACGTTCCTTTTCATCGGAACAGATTTCTCAAAGCTGGCATAGACTTGAGTCAGATCGAAAAAATCTCTGATCTGGTCAGATTTCCATTCATGGAGAGAAAGCATCTTGGAGAGCATTATCCCTATGGACTATTTGCAGTACCTTTAAGAGATATAGTCAGGATACATACGGCTCCCGGCACAATGACAAATCCTACGGTCAGCGGCTATACCAAGTCTGATCTTCTGCTATGGCAGGATGTGGTTGCAAGGGCTCTTGCCGCTTCCGGGGTTACTGCACATGACATTGTACAAATTCGTTTTGATGCTGGACTGGCCAACTGGGGAAGAGATTATAAATCAGGGGCAGAGGCTATGGAAGCGAGCGTTATCCCCAATACGTCACTTTCCATCGGCAAACAACTGATGGTCACCAGAGACTATAAGACATCCGTTTTTATAACAACCCCCTCTGTGGCATCTCTTTTTGCGAGCCAGATTTTTAAAAGTGAAATAAACCCCACATGCCTGAACCTCAAAACTCTGATCCTGGTAGGCGAATACGTGGATGACGAGTTCAGGAAACGGATTGAAGATCAGTTGCACGTCAAAACATGGCTTCATTACGGCTTGAGTGAAGTTCCAGGACCTTCTCTGGCTTTTGAATGCAAATATCATAATGGGCTTCATGTAAACGAAGATCATTTTCTTCCTGAAATCATAGATCCTGAAACAGGCGAGCTGCTCAAAGATGGTGAAACAGGTGAACTCGTGCTTACAACACTGACTACACGGGCATTTCCCCTGATCCGGTTTCGTACCGGAGACCGGGCCTGCCTGATCAGAAAACCCTGCGAGTGTAAAAACCCTCTGATCCGTATAAAATGGTTTGAAAACCGCACAGATGATCTGTTGAGTATCGGCGGTGTGAAGGTTCACCACAAACAGATCCGCTATCATATAGAACGCTCTCTGGGAACAGTTCCGACTTGTTATCATTTTGTCAAAAAAGACAATGGAACAAAAAATCTTCTTGAAATATGGATTGCCGTAGATGAAAATCTTTTTTCCGATGAAATCAAGATGTTGGAACGTCTTATGCATAGCACCGGGGATTACCTGCAGGAGAATCTGGGGGTTCCGGTCAGGATAAGGCTGAAGGAAAAAAGCTCTGTGTCCATATAGCATTTTCTTTGTTTAAAACTGTTAAGTATTTGACACATCCATATCATTGGGTTTATATTTCAATTTCACTTATCCTGTAAAATGATAATTGATGTGTAACCAACCAACTGTAAAGGGTTTATGGAAAAGAACGTTGAAAATATTCAAAAAATATGGGGATTTGCCCTGCTGATAATGGGGATAGCGCTTATCATTCGCATCCCGGCGGGAATGGTAAGATTCGAAAAAATCGAATCCATGTCGCATATGCTGCCGTATATCCGTTTCTGTTTTTATCTGATCGGCATAATGTTGACAGGAGGCGGGTTGAAAAAAATATATACATTTGTATTTCAGGCAAAGAAGCAGGAAACAGAGGATCATAACACAAATCGTCAACAAGTTGAATAAATAAAAGAACAGGGCTGGTTTTAACTATGCTACAAAATGCTAAATCCAAGGCTTCAAATCCAGGCGCAAAACGGACCGGACCTCCTGCTGTTCCGAAAGCGCCGAATCCAGGCGCAAAACGGACCGGACTTTCTGCTGCTGCCAAAAAATCGTCTGTCGACAGCACAGGGCTGAAAGTAAGCGATCCGAGGGCAAAAAATGCCAGGCCTGAAATTGCTTTCAAAATTCAGCTGCAGAAAATTGCGGGCAAAATCTATTCGGCAAAAAATCAGAATGAAATACTGATAAGCCTGATAGATGATATAGCGAAACTGTTTGAGTCAGAACGCATTACAATTTATGTTCTGGACGGGGAAACCCGTGAGCTCATATCACGTTTCAAGTCAGGTAGCGAAGTAAAGGAAATCCGCATCAAGGTTTCCCCGGAAAGCATAGCAGGATTTGCCGCACACAAACAAAGATCGGTTAATATAAAAAATGTCTATGATAAAAAAGAACTGGCAACCATAGATCCAGAGCTTAAATTCGACGACTCCTGGGATCAGAAAAGCGGCTATAAAACCGCACAGGTACTTGCCGTACCCATCCTTTTTCAAAAATATCTGATGGGTGCCATCCAGTTTATGAACCGTAAAAACGGTCAGCCCTATTCCAAACTTGATGTAAGAGCAGCCAGTGAGCTGTCTAAAATGATTGGTATTGCGCTTCATAACCAGAAGCGTACTCAGAGAAAATCGAATAATAAATTTACCTATCTTCTCCAAAAGCATCTGATTACACCCAAAGAACTGAAAATAGCCATGGAAACATCGGTTGCAAAACGGATCATTCCTGAAAAATATATGATCGAAAACCTCAAGGTTTCTAAAAAAGATGTAATGGAATCTCTTGGGAAATATTATGAATGTCCGGCTGTCATATATGACGAAGATGCTCCGATAGATGAAAATCTGCTCAAGGGATTAAAAATTCCTTTTTTGAAAAAAAATACCTGGGTACCCCTTAGAAACGAAAAGGGAAGGGTTATTGTAGCAATTGACAACCCACAGAACTTTCAGAAGATAAGCGAAATAAAATCAGTATTTCCTAATATCCCGCTTGAATTTCATGTGGCTCTGCCAGAAGATATCCTCGAATATATCACCCTGTTCACAGAAGGAAAAAAAGTAACCAAAGAACCTACCGATTTCGACATTGATGCCATCTCAGATGAATTGCTCATGGGCATGGAAGATGACGATGAAAAAAGCGATGAACAGGAACTCGTATCTGAAGAAAGTTCTGCTGTAGTAAAGCTCGTCAATAAGATTATCATAGATTCTTTCAATCAGGATGTTTCGGATATTCATATTGAACCTCAGCCTGGTAAGAGCGATGTTTTTATCAGGACTAGAATTGATGGTTCCTGCCAGGAATATCCCATGTCCATTCCCTACAGTTACAGGGCAGCTCTCGCATCCCGTATAAAGATCATGGCAGGTCTTGACATAGCGGAAAAGCGTAAACCCCAGGATGGCAAAATTCCTTTTAAAAAATATGGAGCACTAAATATCGAGCTTCGTGTGGCAACCGTGCCAACCCAGGGCGGTATGGAAGATATCGTCATGCGTATTCTGGCCGCTGGAGAACCCTGGCCGCTGGAACAGATGGGCTTTTCCAAAGATAACCTGTCTAATTTTATTGGAATTATCACACAGCCTTATGGCATTATTTTTGTCTGCGGGCCAACCGGTTCCGGTAAAACCACCACTCTTCATTCAGCACTCAAACATATTAACAAAGTGGAAACCAAGATATGGACAGCCGAAGATCCTGTTGAAATCACCCAGAAAGGTCTGAGACAGGTTCAGGTTCAGCCCAAGATAGGATTTGACTTCGCTGCTGCCATGCGGGCCTTTCTCCGTGCTGATCCAGATGTCATTATGGTTGGTGAAATGCGTGATAAGGAAACGACATCTATCGGCATTGAAGCATCCTTGACCGGTCACCTTGTTTTCTCAACTCTCCATACCAATTCAGCCCCTGAAAGTATAACCCGTCTTCTTGATATGGGTATGGACCCTTTCAACTTTGCAGATGCTATTTTAGGCATTCTTGCCCAGCGTCTTGCGCGTACCCTGTGTAAAGACTGCAAAAAACCGTATAATCCATCAGAAGAAGAATATAAGAATATTGCCAAGGAATACGGAGGGCTGGAAATATTTGAGAAAAACGTAATGATTAAAGATGAGAAGACCGGAAAAAATGTGAATATTTCATATTCAAAAGATCTGACCCTTTACCAGCCTGAAGGATGTGACAAGTGCCGCAATACCGGGTACAGAGGCAGGATGGGACTGCACGAACTCCTGATTGGAACAGATGAGGCAAAACGGCTGATCCAGACCAATGCACGAGTAAAGGAAATGCAGGAACAGGCTATATTGGACGGAATGAGAACACTGAAGCAGGACGGTATAGAAAAGATACTTTTAGGAAATGTAAATCTTGAGGCTATAAAGAAGGTTTGTACCACCTAAATTCCCCCAAAAAATAATAGCTGATTTAACGGTAGGGCTGGGTTCCGTCCCAGCCTTCTTTTGCTGGCGGATACGGAATCCCTCCTTTAGCAGCATAACGCTCATATTTTTTTACATGTTTTTCATATTCTGACCACGAAGAAAGCTTTTCTTTCGCCAGTTTCAGGGCTTTATGCCCGATCTTAGCTGCCTGGTCGAACTTGTTATTGACAAAATAGCTCTCGGCCAGGGTGTCCAGAATATGCGGGGCAGTCTTTACATCGGCAGCTTTTCCAGCCAGTATCAGGGCCTGTTCATGATTGCGGAACATATGGTTATCGCAGGTGGCATACAGCCATGCCAGGTTATTCAATGCATGGGCATGATCAGATTTTAGAGCAAGACTCTTTTTGTATGCCCGAATGGAGCGGCGATATTCCTTTTTCTGGAAAAACAGGGTTCCGAGTTCCGCATACATGTCCGGATTCGCATCGTTTATATCAATCTCCTTTTCCAAAATATAAACAGCATATTTCATACCCATCTTATCTTCAATATCAGGCCATTTCATAAAAAGAGGAATAGCGAATGCCGCAATTAAGAGCATCACGATTCCATAGATCGCCATATTTTTTTTCAGCATTGATTCATGCACGCCAATCACTGATCTGTCATTTTCACATTTTTTAAGAAAGTCTATCCGTTCAGAGATACTGAAGTGATGCCAGTTTGGCTTGTCAGGAGCCTGACCGCTTGTAAGGATAATTTTTTCGAATGTGGAAATCAGTGGCATTGCACTAGGAAACAGTGTAAAGACATATGCATCTGCCTGGCGTTCGAAATGTCGCATGAAATAGCCGAAAATATAACGGAAATAAATAATGAAATAACATATGGTAATAAAAAGAAGAAAAAGACTCGGCACAGTGCCTGAAGGCTCAAACAGAAAAGACCGGATATAATCATATAAATAAGGTGCGTTTTTTGCAGCATTCCCGACAAAAATCATCCTGGCAATGTCATATAATTTTTCCACTACGGAAAATGAAAGTACAAACCCAAGAAAGAAAAGCATATAAAATAACAGGTGTTTTTTTTTGACATGACCGATTTCGTGGGCAATCACCGAATCTATCTCTTCATGATTAAGATGATTTAAAAGCGCCTCTGTAACAAGAATGTACCGAAACCGTTTTACAAGCCCCATAACACCGGCAGTGATCATTCTGCCCCCGAATACTGGCCAGTATAGAATATTGGCATATTCAAGTTCAGCTCTGTCCAGGATATTTTCTATCCTGTGTCTATGCAATCCAGATTCAAGCGGCTTACATCCCCAGAATTTTTGAATCATGACAGGGCCACAGATTACTATTATTGCCAGAAAGAAAATAAAATAGCCTATCTGCCCATAGCTGGTTGCAAGAAAACTTCTTACAGGTTCGAAAGCCAGCAGGTTTACTATATCCAGAGTCATGGACAATACAAGCCAGGGCAGAAGAACAGGTGCTGAAAACGATACATTCGACACCACATATTCTTTTCTGGTCATCGGACTTGAATAAATTTTCTTATGCATGTCGTAGGCAAAGTGCCATACAACTGCAAGATAAAATATAAACAACGAAAGAAAAATTATCGCTTCAACAGTTGGAAATTGTATAAAAAATTTAAAATCCCTTAAATAAAGAGGACAATTCAGCCAATACACATCAGCGCCAAAAAGGATGATGGCCAGAATAGACAAATGGTGCAGGGTTTTCTGAAACAGGCTGTCCGCTTCGGAAAAAGTTTTCCCCAGAAGTTTTCTTTCAAGCCGTAAAAACAAAAATCGTGTAATGGCTGCAAAAAGAAAGAAAAGGCCGACAAAAAGGCCAAAAACAGAAACCGAAGGAAGATCAGCCTCAACAGGAAGATGAGGCTGATAAACAGCATAGGTCAATAAGACAATGATAAAATAAATGAATGTTATAAACATAAAAATCCGTAAGTTAGAGGATCGTAACCTGTGAAGTAAGCCCAAAAATAATACTTTGGCTATTTTGTTTTTCGTTTCTTTTTATAAAACCGTTCTTTCTCGCTGTAAATGCAGCCACAATATTGCTGCCGATAGAGTTTCATACGTTTTGATTCCTCTATCCCCTGTTTCCATCCAATGCGAAAATCACGGTATAAAAATGAAATCCCGACTGCTTTTGACACAGCTTCGGCAGTTTCGCGAATCAGGTCATGTTTTTGAAATTTGCTATATAAAAGAGTTGTGGAAAATGCATCGAACTTGCCATGTTTTGCAATGTGTGCAGTTGTGGTAAGTCTTTCATGATAACATATCCGGCATCTTTCAGATTCTCTGAAAGCTATCTTCTGCAAAAAATTTTCAAGATCATAAACATCTTGAAAAATAACTTTAAAATCAGCAAGCCTGCTAAATTCTTTTACGGTATCTTCCCTTTTTATACACTCTGTATAAGGGTGGATGTTGTGCCGATAATAAAATCCTGTGACATCAATCTTTTCACTTCGAAGGGTATCTAAAGGATAAATTGTGCAGGGAGCGCAGCAGGTGTGCAGAAGAAGTTTCAAAGCCGTGTTCCGAAAATAGCGGTTCCAATCCTGACGAGAGTGGCACCTTCTTCAATGGCTATCTCAAAATCACCTGTCATTCCCATAGATAATTCATCCATTGAAATATTCGAAAATTCATCTGTGATTTTATCATCCACAATTTTTTGAGCCAGTTTTTTTAACTCCCTGAAAAAAGGCCGGGCCTTGTCTGGTTCGTTATAATATGGCGGGATGGTCATAAGCCCTTTTACAGAAATATTTTCCATTGTTCCGATTGTACGCAGCAGATCAAAAAGCTCTCTGATATCCGTAATTCCAGACTTGCTTTCTTCCATAGAAATGTTGACCTGCACGAGAATATCTTGGATTTTATCTATTTTTTTTGCCTGTTTATCAATCTCATAAGCCAGTTTCAAAGAATCGACCGTATGAATAAGATCGAATATTTTCACTGCATATTTAGCCTTATTGGACTGGAGATGGCCTATGAAATGCCATGATATTTCATATGAAGACAGCGCCTCGAATTTGGTTCTGGCTTCCTGAATATAATTTTCTCCAACAACGTCAATTCCTGCCAGTGCAGCCTCTTTTATATCTTCGACAGGTTTTGTCTTGCCAACTGCCACAAGTTTTACATTCTCAGGATCACGGCCGCAGGTTGATGCAGCTTCCTCTATCCTTTTATTTATTGTATCGATTCTGTCTTTCAAATCTTATTTCTCCAAAGGCAATGTTTACCGTATGTTATAACTACACATCCAGGCAAAGAACTTTTTCATTCAACAAATGCTCAATGACCTCGCACACAGGAAGGCCAACAACGTTGGTATAAGACCCACTTACGCTTTTTACCAGAAAAGTGCCGAGTCCCTGTATCGCATAGGCTCCGGCCTTGTCAAAGGGTTCTTTTGTATGGATATACCACTCGATTTCCTTTTCAGTCAGATTCTTGAATCTGACTTTCGTGACAACGGTTTGAGCTATATGCCGATCATAAGCCTTGCAGCATATACAATATCCTGTCAACACCTTATGAGTCTGCCCGCTCAATTTTTTCAGCATTTTTCGAGCTTCTGCCCTTGATCCGGGTTTTCCGAGGATGGTATCATCTATCAAAACGACAGTATCAGCCCCTATCACCCAGCAGTCAGGATATCTGGATGCAATATCTTCGGCCTTGCCTTCCGCCAGAGTCTGGACATATGCTCCTGGTTCCATAAGCGGTTGAGCATCCTCATCAAATCCGCTTGGAATCACCGTAAACTCAATTCCTGCCTGCTCCAATAAATATTTGCGCCTCGGTGATTGCGAAGCAAGGATAATTTTTTGTTTTTTCATATTCGAACCAAAATTTTTTTTCATGCCAAGCACATAACAGATGAAGGGCTTTTTGACAAGATCCAAGACTTTCTTTTAATATACTTGACAAGTCCGTAAATAGAGTATAAGAGCAGTCTAAGAATTTTGTTTTGCCTGGGTGGTGGAATTGGTAGACACAAGGGACTTAAAATCCCTTGGGCCTTGTGCCCGTGCGAGTTCAAGTCTCGCCCTAGGCACCACGATTTTTAAAGTGGGGTTGACAAATGCAATATTTGTTAACCCTGATTCTCAATATTTCAAATTTTTACATTTATCAGGCTGAACTTTTATCAATCTTGCGATTGAAGGTAATGTGATGTCGCATGTTTAAAAAATACAAAAAAGAATTTTCCCTTTCACATTGCCCGACGTTTGGTCTGAACGGACAATCGTCACGGAGATCCGCAGTGTGTGGAACAGGTGCAGGCAATTATGGGAAATAGACTATTATGGTGCTGTGGAAATTGGGATGACGGACAGGGGTGTGGAGGTGTGGTGAATAACATGTACATTGGATGATTTGTCAACCCCTGGACTTTAGCGCCTATATATGCTTTATGTAAATTTCGAGTATCATCTATATGTATATGAAATTCACCATATACATGTATATAACTTTTCCTGATAATCCAAGGTTATGTTGTTTGTATTATTTATAAAAACAAGGAATTAAGTTGAAAGCAAACGACGTTTTGATACTTGTAAAGACTTACCCTGAATACAGTGCGAAATATACTGAAACAGTTTGCACAGCAGGAATTTTAGCAGAAAATAAACAGTTGATAAGATTATATC
>JAUCGE010000066.1 GCA_030377965.1 Desulfobacterales bacterium HSG16 | reverse complement strand
AGAATTCTGAAAAATTCTGATTCAGACAATCGTGGCTGAAACCTATAGATGGGAGGGAAAAAAACCCGCCCTGCCATCGGATATTTTGTTTTTGGAAAATCCCTGATTATACACATGGATCGGAACTCAGAAATCTTACCTGTCGATACTCAAACTCATTGTTCGAGTCAACAATTCCAGCAGGAAAGCTCCGGCTATAGAGAAACTGAGGCTGTCCATCGAAGAATCTAAAGCTGTGAATTGACACAACCTGTTCCAGATGATAATCTGATCTTAAAAATGTCGGTATTACCATTTTATGATTTGTTGGTGGTAATTGTCGATAATTGATTAATATCCATCGTGGATTAAAAGAAGCGATGATGCAAGACGATTCGACAATGGGAGGACTCGGCATGCATATTCAACACAAAATAACAGAGGCCAGACGGAAACGATTTCCAGTCACAAGACCACTTCCGGTCATGAAATCGCTTCCGACTATGTATGATTTACCCAGTGAAGATCCGGAGGAACCAGGCGTGCCTGATTTGTTTCATGTTTCACAACCACATCTTCTGTCGGAAACTTTTTTACCACCTGACTATGCACAGAACAGAATTTTGTTCGCCTGTGATTTGAACCTGTATTATGATATCCAAAATTATGGTAATTACAAACGCCCTGACTGGTTCGCTGCCTTGGATGTTGACAAAGATGAGATGCGTTTAAGTTATGTCATATGGCAGGAAAAAGTCGTACCTTCCATTGTCGTGGAATTGCTTTCTCCGGGAACCGAAGATGAAGATCTTGGACTGACAACTGCCCAAAAAGGCAGACCGCCTACAAAATGGGATGTTTATGAAAAAATACTGGGTGTACCATATTATGTCACATTCAGTCGTCATACAGGTAAATTTCAGGCATTTGAATTGATCGGAGGCAAATATGTTGAGCTTCACCCTGTCAAGGGGCGGCTGTGGCTGGATAAATTGAAAATCGGTCTTGGTCTGTGGAACGGAACCTGGGATGGATATGAACATATCTGGCTGAGATGTTACGATATCAATAATGAATGGATTCCCACCTCAGTCGAAAAGCTCGAACAGGCAAATTTAAGAGCCGAGCAGGAGAAGAAAAAGCTCGAAAAGGCAAATTTAAGAGCTGAGAAGGAAAAGAAAAAGGCCGAGCAGGAGAAGAAAAAGCTCGAAAAAGCAAATTTAAGAGCTGAGAAGGAGAAGAAAAAGGCCGTGCAGGAGAAGAAAAAGCTCGAAAAAGCAAATTTAAGAGCTGAGAAGGAAAAGAAAAAGGCCGAGCAAGCAAATTTAAGAGCTGAACAATTAGCTGCAAAACTCAGGGAATTAGGTGTGATAGTTTGATGGCAACAGGAACTGGTATCATCCAGACAGCAATGGAAGAGTCTTGCCGATCTACGGACTCAAGTAATTCGTAGTAATTTTTTTTGGCATCCTTCATATTCGTCCAAAAATAGTTTACACTTTTTCTTATTCTGGCTTGTTTTTTTTATTGCCTCATTTTGTCTGAATCAGGATTCTCAGGATTAAAGGATTTTCAAGATTTTCAAATGCTAATCCTGTTCATCCTTTAATCCTGAGAATCCTGATTCAGACATACGGAAAGTGTAAACTACTGAATGAAGGATGCCTTTTTTTAAATATCGACAATTAAGTGAATGATATTGGGGTGATAATTGTTCGGTAAATAGGCAAATACGTATTTACCCAATAATTTATTGATATTTTTTAAGGGAAAAAAGTTAAAAAATAGATAATAAGGTACTTAAATAACATGGAAACATCAAAACTCAAAAAATTCGCTCAGGCTGCCCGACGCAGCCTGATAGATCAAGTAACAGCCAAACTCAATCTGGTTCTGACCGAAACCAGCGCCGCCCGGCGGGAGAGTCCGGGAGCGGTGGAAGAACTCGAAAAACAGATCGAGAAAATTGGCAGGGAACAGGTGATAGACAAAGTCGCATATACCTGGTTCAACCGCTTCTGCGCCCTGCGCTTCATGGATGTGAACAGATATACCCGCATCGGCGTTGTATCGCCCGCAGAGGAGCAGATTCAGCCCGAAATCCTGGCAGAGGCAAAAATGGGGCATATTGATGAACTCATGGTTTCAGAAAAAATCCGTAAATATATTTTTGCCCTGCTCGACGGTTCCGCACCAAGCAGCGACCCGCAGTCCGAAGCCTACCGCCTCCTGGTGGTCGCAGCCTGCAACGCCCACAGCAAAATCATGCCCTACATGTTTGAGCGCATAGCGGATTACACAGAACTGCTTATGCCCGAAGATCTGCTTTCTGCCAATTCGATTCTGGCTAACACCCGTGAAGCAATGAATCCCGAAGCCTGCGAAAATGTCGAGGTTATCGGCTGGCTCTATCAGTTTTATATTTCGGAAAAAAAGGATGAGGTTTTTGCTGGCCTGAAGAAGAACAAAAAGATCACTCCTGAAAATATCCCGGCAGCCACTCAGCTTTTCACTCCTAACTGGATCGTGCGTTATCTGGTGGAAAATTCCCTGGGTCGTCTGTGGATGCTCAACCGCCCCAAATCACGACTATTCGAGCAGATGGATTATTACATAAAACCCGAACAGGATGAAACTGATTTTCTGCGTATAGGCAAACCCGAAGAATTGAAAATCTGTGATCCTGCCTGTGGTTCCGGCCATATGCTGGTGTATGCTTTTGACCTGCTTTATGCCATCTATGAAGAAGAAGGCTATGAACCTGCACAAATCCCGAAAAAGATTCTGACTCACAATCTTTTTGGCATTGAGATCGACGAACGCGCCGGAGCATTGGCAGCATTCGCCCTGGCAATGAAAGCCCGTTCCCGGCAGCGGAGTTTTTTCCGTAAGGCAGTGCAGCCGAATATCTGCGTGTTACAGAATATCAGCTTTTCAGACCTGGAACTCAAGGAATACATGGATTTTGTGGGGCAGGATTTTTTTACTGCGCCGTTGCAGGCCACTTTGCGCCAGTTTGAAGAGGCGGATAATTTTGGTTCGCTGATCCGCCCGGAATTGACTGATGTGGATGGGATGCTGGAGATTTTGGACGAGAAGGATGTTTCAGGGCAGTTGTTTCTAAGTTCCACCCATGAGAAGGTGGTTCAGGTGTTGCAGCAGGCAGATTATCTCAGTTCGAAATATCATGTGGTGATTGCTAATCCTCCTTATATGGGTGGTAAGGGGATGAATGGACGGTTGGGAGCATGGGTCAAAGCTAATTACCCAGACAGTAAATCTGATTTGTTTGCTGTATTTATCGAGCGTAATATGGATCTTGTCCAGCAACAAGGATCTGTTGGCATGATAACTATGCAGAGTTGGATGTTTCTGTCGTCATTTGAGAAGTTTCGTAGCCGATTGCTTAGACAAGATACCGTTCTGTCTATGGCACATCTTGGATCGAGAGCATTCGATAGCATTGGTGGCGAAATTGTTTCTACTACTGCTTTTGTATTTGCAAACAGCAATCATCCAGAATTTAAAGGAGACTATTTACGTCTTGTGGATGGCTCATCAGAAGCAGAAAAAGAGATAGCCATCCGTAAAGCTATCAAAAATCCAGACTGCGGATGGTTCTATCGTTCCTCTGCCGCTGATTTTAAGAAAATTCCTGGAAGTCCGATTGCGTATTGGGTGAGTAATAGAGTTAGAGATGCTTTTAGTCAATTTGAATCCTTTTCAGACTTTTTTTTTAGTGATGGTCTCACGAAAACAGGTAATAACGACAAATACCTCCGATTCCATTGGGAATTGGCTCATTCGAAAGTAGTTGATCTTGATCGTTATCGAATTTGCGTGAAAGGCGGTGAGGCCAGAGACTATTTTGGCAATATTAATGTATTAGTTAATTGGTATCCTAAGGTACGGATACATTATCGATCAGATCATGTCGCCCGAATCACGCCAGAATATTTGTGGGGAGCATCTGGAATATCGTGGACAAAAATCAGCTCAAAAGGGCCAACATTTCGTTGGTTTGGTAATGGGATGATCGCAGAAACAGGCGGTCCGGCGATATTTGTTAAAGAATCCGTTTCGAATAATCTATTATGGCAAGGATTAGGATTCTTGTCTTCCAAAGTAAGTTGGAATATTTTAACATCTCTTAATCCAACTCTCAATTTTCAAACCAATGATGTTCTTACCCTCCCTTTTAACATTCATGATACTCAGAATAGCGCTGTTATTACAGAAAAATTGGTACAAGGCTTCAAAAATGATTGGTATGAAAGCGAAACATCATTCGATTTTATTTGTACTCCTCTTTTACAACCAGTCTACAACCAACCAACCCTAAAAACCGCCTACGCCCAACTCCGCACCCACTGGCAAGAATCAACCATAGAAATGCAGCGCCTCGAAGAAGAAAACAACCGCATCTTCATCGAAGCCTACGGCCTGCAAGATGAACTCACACCAGAAGTCCCGCTGAAAGAAATCACCCTCACCTGCAACCCCCATTACCGCTACGGTGGCAAAAAAAATGAAGAAGAATTGGAAGCCCAGCTTCTAACCGACACCATGAAAGAATTCATATCCTATGCGGTGGGCTGCATGTTCGGACGCTATTCTCTCGACAAGCCGGGGCTGATTCTCGCCAACCAGAGAGAGACAATTGAGGATTATCTCACGCAAATTCCAAAGCCGACCTTTCCAGCAGACGATGACAACGTCATTCCCATGCTTGATGGGGACTGGTTCACCGATGATATTTCCGAGCGTTTCCGCCAGTTTTTACGCATTACCTTTGATGAAAAGCATTATGAGGAGAATCTCAGCTTTATTGAGATGTCCCTGGGGAAAAATGGAAAGCCGAAAAGCATTCGGCAATATTTTCTCAAGGAATTTTATAACGATCATGTAAGACGCTACAAAAAAAGGCCGATATACTGGCTTTTTTCAAGTCCAAAGGGCAGCTTCAACGCGCTCATTTACATGCACCGATATCGCCCGGATACAGCCAGCGTTGTGTTGAACGACTATCTGCGCGAATTCCGCACCAAACTTTCCGCACGCCTGGATTATCTGGAACATGTTTCCATAAGTGCGGATGCCGGGGCGAAAGAAAAGACAAAGGCATTAAAAGATATCGAAAAACTCAAAAAAGTGATAATGGAGTTGAAAGATTATGAACGTGACGTGCTGTATCCTCTTGCGACCGAGCAGAAAGAGATCGATCTTGATGACGGTGTGAAGGTAAATTATAACAAATTTGGATCTGCGCTGAAGAAAATCACGGGATTGACCGTAAAAAAGAAGTAAAACAAAACAAGGTGGAAGCCAGACAGAAACAGCTTGATGACTTGGCAGTCGGGAGCTGGCGTATTCAATTGGGAGAAAAGCATGAAGATAAAATCAATATCGCTGACCGGTTACAGAGGCGCACAATCGCTTACCCTTGATCTGCATGAAAAGCTCAATGTTTTCTGTGGGGTGAACGGATCGGGCAAATCGACCATCCTGGACGCAGTTGCTATTATGCTTTCCTGGGCTGTCAGCCGTATCAGGCACTCAAGTGCTTCAGGCAGACATATTTCAGCAGGCGATATAACAAATGAAAAATCATTTGCTGCCATAGAACTGGCGTGTGAATACAATGGTCAGGCCATCGACTGGAAGCTGGTCAAATCCCGAACAGGACATCTGGCTTCCGGCCAGAAGTCAATACTCATCACCTTGAAAGAGTTTGCCAGAAAGGTGCAGGAACAGATTACTTCCGAAAATGAGCAGGTGAATCTGCCCATTTTTGTCTATTATCCTGTAAACCGGGCGGTTCTGGACATTCCTTTGCGGATACAAAAAAAGCACAGCTTCAATCTGCTGGCGGCTTATGATGAAGCTTTGACAAGCGGAGCCAGTTTCAGAACTTTTTTTGAATGGTTTCGCGAACGTGAAGACCTGGAAAACGAAAGCCGGAAATATCTTGATTACTCGCAAAAACCCGAAGGCTTCCAATTCCCTGACCCTCATTTAGAAGCTGTACGCAATGCCTTTGCCCTCGTCATGCCAAAGTTGAGAAATCTCACAGTACGTCGCAACCCCTTACGCATGGATATCGAAAAAGACGGGAAATGGCTGACAGTAAACCAGCTCTCCGACGGGGAAAAATGTCTGATGGCAATGGTAGGAGACCTTGCTCGAAGAATCGCCATTGCAAACCCGCTTCGCAAAGATCCGCTTGAAGGCAGCGGCATTGTCATGATCGATGAAATCGATCTTCACCTGCATCCAAAATGGCAGAGAATGATCATTCAAAAACTGGTCGAAGTCTTCCCGAATTGCCAGTTCATGATTTCGACCCACTCTCCACATATCCTTACCCATGTTCAAGCTGAAAATCTTTTCATGCTCGAACAGACAGATAAGGGAATTGTCAGCGAGCAGCCAAACGAATCCTATGGAAAAAATGCTTTATAAAAAAACGATGGAGGTTGACATGGCCAGGATAGAGGGGTTTCGAATACGTAATTTCAGAGTGTTGAAAGATGTAACCATCGGAAAACTATGGCGACTCCAGAGGGACAAACCACTGACACCATTGACTGCGGTTATCGGGAAAAACGGCTCTGGAAAAAGTACATTGTTTGATGCTTTCGGTTTTCTCGCTGATTGTTTGAGTTCGGGAGTCGAAGAGGCTTGTGATAAAAGAGGCCGTGGAGGATTCGAGCGCATCCGTTCACAAGGGCAGGACGGCCCGATAAAATTTGAAGTTTACTATAAAGAACACGGCAACGCACGTCCGATTACGTATGAGCTTGCCATTGGATTGGACAGATCCAAAAGACCTTATGTGCAGAAAGAACGCCTGCGTCAGAGAAGAAAAGGGCAAAAATATGGCAGACCTTTTTCATTTCTTATTTTAAATGATGGCAAAGGCGTTGTCTGGAAAGGTGAGACAGAAGGACGGCAAATCGATGAAGAAGAAGAGCAGCTTGATCTTTTCGAACTCATCAATGCCATAGAAAAAGGCAGAGATAAAGAGGAAAGCAGGGAAACGGAAGTGGTCGAACTCGAAGACAGACGTAAGCTCGGCATCGCTACACTTGGTTCGTTAAAACAGCATCCAAGAATTTCAGCATTCAGAAAATTCATCGAAGGATGGTATCTGAGCTATTTTGACCCGAATGCAGCTCGGAGCCTTCCTCTGGCCGGCCCACAGAAGCACCTGAACATCCACGGCAATAACATCGGAAATGTAGTCCAGTTCATGGAGAGAGAACACCCCAGGCGGTTTGGTTCTATTCTTGAGCGTATCGCTGAAAAAATACCTGGTGTGGACAAAATCGATACGGACAGAACAGCCGATGGCAGATTGCTTCTGCGTTTTAATGACAGGGGATTTCAGGAACCTTTATATGCACAGCAGATGTCAGATGGAACATTGAAGGTTTTCGCTTATCTTTTGCTGCTCGAAGACCCGTCTCCACCGCCTTTTTTGTGTATAGAAGAGCCTGAAAACGGTCTTTATCATAAATTGCTGGAATCACTGGCGGAAGAATTTCGGAGCCATGCTACTGGAAAAAAGGGAAGTTCTCAAGTTTTTATCACAACCCATCAGCCGTATTTTGTAGATGCGATGGAACCAGAGGAAGTCTGGGTTCTCGAAAAAAAAGAAGACGGATTTTCTGCCATCCTGCGTGCCAGCGGAGAGCCGATTGTCAGGAATATGGTTGCAGAAGGTCTTCCTTTGGGCGGCCTCTGGTATAGCGATTATCTGGATGCGAGGTGAATCGATGCATTTTGAAATTCTCGTTGAAGATCAATCTGGAAAGAAGGCCATTGAGATACTTGTCCCTAAAATAGTTGGGGAATTAAATACTTTCAAAGTTCATTCCTATAAGGGAATCGGGCGTATTCCGTCAGGGATGAGCGATACGGATAATGCTGGTAAACGAATCCTGCTTGACAACCTTCCAAAGCTATTGAAAGGCTATGGTAAAACATTCGACGGTTACACAGCCGATTACCCTGCTGTGGTGATTTTTATTTGTGATCTTGACGATAAATGCCTCAAGGCTTTCCGTCAGGAATTGTTGGATATCCTTGATCGATGCACTCCAAAACCGGATACCCGCTTTTGTTTTGCCATTGAAGAAGGGGAAGCCTGGTTTCTGGGGGATTTGAATGCGATTAGCGTTGCTTACCCGTATGCCAAAAAGAATGTTTTGAATTCATATGTAAATGACAGCATCTGCGGCACATGGGAAAAATTAGCAGATGCTGTTTATAAAGGCGGAGCGTCGAAACTTTCCGTCAAAGGCTATAAAGCGGTTGGAGCCGAGAAAGCTAAATGGGCAGAGAAAATATCTCCGCATATGAACATCATGAAAAATGAATCCCCCAGTTTTTGTTATTTTCGAGACAAGCTGAGGCAATTGACAGACAACGTTGAATAACGAATAACTCGCTCCCTATTGGGCGGAGTTTTCCCTTTCGATAGCTACTCGGAGGTTATGTAAAATATGAATGACCGAATTACTCAGGCGCTGACAAAACTTTTTGAGTGCCACCGTATTGTATTCTGGTATGATGCAAAAAAAGAATTAAGGGACGATTTTGAGTCTCTGCAACTTTCCGGCGTTGAAAAACTGGAAATTGTCAATAACGAGTTTAAGATAAAATATCGCATCTTGCGTGAAGAAAGAGATAAAAATTTTCTGCTCTACCGGGAAGGCCCGCAGCCTGAAGATCAGAATAACTGGCTGCTGGATGTGCAGTTATCTCATGGGGAGTTTCGTACAGACCAGGCTGCCATCTGGCTTTCGGAGCTGGAACTGGGCCTTGAGTTTGCCGATCTTGTTCAGGTACACGGAAAATTTTTCCAGGCCGCAGAATGCCTGGGGGCATTAAAAAACCTGCTGGCATCTGACGACACATGGGGTATGATCCGTTTGAAAATGCTTGCTGTATGCACAGGTTCAGAGCCTCGTCTGGATGGTGTTGTGGAAAATCTGCTGGCTGAACTGGCAGAAGGAAGAGATGAAAAGACTGCTCTTATCAAGGAATGCAGGCTTGATGCTTTTTTATGGGAGCAGATGACGCGCTATTACGGATATAAATCGAAAAAGCCGGGCATTTATGATTTTGTGATCGAGCTGTTCAAGTCCTGCTATGCAATGGGTACTGGTGGAAAGGTTGCCTTGAGCGGCGATGCGCTGGTATTTCTCAAGCGCTGGAAAGACAGCCGAAGGTTTGAAGAAAGCTTTGAAATCCTTTCCGAGAAATGTGCAGAAGATCTTGGCATTGAGCAGGATCTTGCAGCACGGGATTTTAAAGACCTGATTGACCTGGATTACTTTCGTCATATCGACAGAAAGATTATCAGCGACCTGGTGCATGAAGTGACATCAAGGACGGTTGCAGCAGGCGATGTGGTACTCTGGGTTCGCAAGCGGCGGCATGGACACTGGTTTCAGGAATTTTATCATCTGTACAGTATGATAGATTACGCAGCCAGGTTTTTCCAGATCATGGACGAGGTTAAACTGACTATGGACGACATGACTGATGGCGTGCATCGTTATACCAGCTCCTGGTTTCAGGTTGATCAGCTTTACCGCAGATTTTTATTTCATGCCCGTGCTTCCGGCCAGGCATCCTTGACAGGTACACTGACCGGCCTGATAGAAAATCTTTACTCCAACAATTTTTTGCTCAAGGTAAATGACTGCTGGCAGTCTTTTGTGGATAAGGCTGAAAGGTGGAATGTGCCGTCTGTCCTGCTTCAGAAAGGTTTTTTCGAACATAAAGTGCAGCCATTTGTGAAAAAGAAAAAAAAGATCTGCGTCATTGTTTCAGATGCGCTCAGGTATGAAATTGGCGACGAACTGCTCAGGCTCATCCGGCAGGAAGATCGTTATGAGGCAGAGCTTTCGCCCATGCTGTCCATGCTGCCGAGCTATACACAGCTTGGCATGGCAGCGCTTCTGCCCAACGACAAAATTACGATTGCAGACAATGAATCAGGCACAGTCCATGTGGACGGGCAGAGTTCACAGGGTACTGCCAACCGTATCAAGATTCTGAGCAAAGGCATTTTGCAGCGTGTTACAGCGATGAAAATCGATGAAATCATGGCGATAAACAAAGAAACTTGCAGAAAACTGGTACGCGATCATGATGTGCTGTACATCTATCATAACAGAATTGATGCCACAGGCGACAAAAGAGAGTCGGAAGAGCGGGTATTTGAGGCTGTCAATGAGACTTTGCAGGAACTGATCCGGCTGATAAAAAAACTTGTCGGGGCAAATGTGAACAACCTGCTGGTGACTTCTGATCATGGTTTCATTTATCAGAACGAATCCATTGACGAAAGCGACTATTCCGGCAGTAAAGTCGAAGGAAAACAGATAATTGTTCAGAACCGGCGTTTTGTGATCGGCAGCGGGCTGAAAAAAGATTCGGGCCTGCGTAAATTTGAATCCTCCCAACTTGGATTGTCCGGCGGGCTGGAAGTATTGATCCCCAAATCGATCAACCGGCTGCGAAGAAAAGGTGCTGGCAGCCGGTTTGTTCACGGTGGAGCATCATTACAGGAAGTGGTACTGCCAGTACTCAGGATAAACAAAAAACGGCAGAGTGACATTTCTGTGGTCGAAGTCAAAATTTTACAGGGAGCCGGTTTCAGAATCACCTCAAACCAGTTGGGAATCAACTTCTACCAGGCAGAGCCGGTAACTGACAAGGTAAGGCCGAGAATACTCCGGGCAGGAATTTACACCCAGAAAGGAGATTTGATCTCCGACATTCACGACCTGGTCTTTGACATGATATCAGACAGTCCGAGAGAAAGAGAGATGCGGATTCGTTTCATGCTGACCAGCAGAGCAGGTGAAGAAAATGGAAAAGATGTCATCCTCAGACTGTCTGAAAAACAGGGACAGACATCACATTACAGAGAATACAAGTCGTGCAGATATGAAATGGGGCTTGTATTAAACGAATTTGATTTTTAGGAAAATAATGACTCATGAACAGACTTGATCAGAAAATAAACGAACATTTCCCAGGGCTTGTTGTCCGCAAGGATCTTGTAAAAACGGTAAGAGGAAACGCCATCGTTCCAACCTACGTTCTCGAATATCTGCTTGGCCAGTATTGCGCGACAAACGACGAGGTTACGATTCAGACAGGCATTACGACCGTAAAGGACATTCTGCGAAAGCATTATGTGCATCGCAATGAAGCCAATATGACCCGTTCCGAGATTGCCCGGCTTGGCCGCCTCAAAATTATAGATCGGGTAGGAGTTGATTTCAAATCGGAGAAAAATCAGCATGAAGCCAGCTTTGCCAACCTGGGCATATCAAAAGTTCTGATAGATGCAGATACAGTCAAAAAGCATAAAAAACTTCTGACAGGAGGAGTCTGGTGCATAGCAGATATAGAATATGAACTTTCAGAAGAAAAGGGTGTCAGCTCCTGGCTGCTTGCAAACATAAAACCCATTCAGTTATCAAACTTTGATTTTGATACCTACACAGAATCAAGAAAACAGTTTTCACTTGATGAATGGATCGACCTTCTGCTCCAGAGCATCGGTTTTAACCCTGCCATGTTCGACAGACGGAGCAAATTGATCCAGCTGACCCGGCTCATACCTTTTTGTGAACGCAATTACAATCTGATAGAACTTGGGCCAAAGGGAACTGGCAAATCCCACATTTACTCTGAATTTTCGCCTCACGGAATCCTGATTTCCGGCGGTGAAGTGACTGTTCCAAAACTCTTTGTGAACAACAAAACCGGAAAACTCGGCCTGGTAGGTTACTGGGATACTGTGGCCTTTGACGAATTTGCCGGAAAACAGAAACGGGTGGACAAAGCCCTTGTAGATATCATGAAAAACTACATGGCAAACAAGTCTTTTTCAAGAGGCGTGGAAACCCTTGTAGCGGCAGCATCAATGGTCTTTGTAGGAAACACCCGGCACACGGTTTCCTACATGCTGAAACATTCGGATTTATTCACCGACCTGCCCGACAAATTTTATGATTCCGCATTCTTAGACCGCATCCACTTTTACATCCCCGGCTGGGAAGTGGATATCATTAGAGGAGAAATGTTTTCTGACGGCTACGGCTTTATAGTTGACTACCTTGCCGAGGCTTTAAGAGCCATGAGAGATTACGACTATTCAGACCGTTACAACGAGCATTTTTCACTCTCCTCCGACATCTCGACCCGTGACAGAGACAGTATAAACAAAACCTTCTCCGGCCTTATGAAAATCCTGTTTCCCCAAGGCGGAGCTGCAAAAAAAGACATTGAAGAACTGCTCAAATTTGCCATCAAAGGCAGGAAACGTGTAAAAGATCAATTAATGCGGATTGATTCCACCTACACAAAGGTCAGCTTCAATTACATAAACACCTCCGGCCAGACAAAACCGGTCACGACTCTGGAAGAAGACGAATATCCTGAACTGTATTACAAAACACTTGACGAAGATAAAGAAGAAACAGAAGACATAGACATAAAAACACAGAAAGCCTCAACAGCACCACAGCTGAATCAACATCCTGATGAATCTAAAGTCAACAAACAACACCTGACTTTTTCAGAAGGCCAGAGCGGCATTTCTTTCGACAACCTGTTTGGCAACTACCTGCGCGGAGCAGGCAAACTGACCATTACAGATCCGTACATCCAGAAATTTTACCAGATCCGCAATTTCATGGAATTTCTCGAAACGGTTTTAAAATTCAAATCTGGAACAGAAAAAACAACTGTCCACCTTGTAACAACAGAAGGCGACTACACCGGCGAGAAGCAGAAAACCTATCTGGACAAAATCAAAGAATCCTGCAAAGAAACAGACATTGACTTCACCTGGGAGTTCGACCAGAGCAAAACAATTCATGCCCGCCACATTGTAACCGATCACGGCTGGAAAATCATCCTGGATCGGGGACTGGACATCTTCCAGCACTATGAAATGAACGATGCGTTCAATTTTGAAAATCGTTTGCAGCAATATCGGTTGTGCAGGGGGTTTGAGGTTACGTTTATTATGAAAAAGGGGGAATGATTATGATTGGGATTATAACAAAAGGCAAAAACTTAACTATTTATTTTTTCAGAAAAAATCTTGACAGTCTTGTAGGTTGGGTCGAGGAACGAAACCCAACACAAACAGTCAAGTTTATGCTGATGGATTGGAAATCATTAAATGAATTAACTTACACTGCGGAGACATAAAACATGATAGACAATCAGAAGAAAACAATAGCTTTGA
Organism: Desulfobacterales bacterium HSG16; assembly: GCA_030377965.1. Taxonomy (GTDB): domain Bacteria; phylum Desulfobacterota; class Desulfobacteria; order Desulfobacterales; family HSG16; genus JAUCGE01. Next base: position 7,720 of record JAUCGE010000066.1, on the reverse strand, counting down.
TTGAAAAAATGAAAGCACATCTTCCTATTCCGATGGTTCCTACTATAAAAGTGTACAATATGATACATGAAAAGGGTGTTGAGATTCCCAAAACTCACAGGTTTCAAATTGAAAAAGTTCATTATTTGGGAGACGAAGGTGGCATTTGTTGTGGTATTTCAGTTCCTGCCGGGTCAGAAGCAGCATTTGTGACATCCCTGACACATCTTCGTATTAAACCAGGACACTTGTTATTTAAAGAGATTAAAAGATATCAAACGAGACGAATCAATAAACTGGCAAGGCAACATCAGTAGGAAACGGTTTGCCCGGCAACTCAACCCAACTTACGGAACTGGCTCAACAAAAAAATTTAGGCAATAGCAGTGGGTAATCACGACGGGAGCATACCTGACCAGAAAGGTCAGGTTGTGCTATCCTGACCAATTTGAAAAAACAACATGAGAGGAAAAAAAATGACGGCACAGATGCATGAAGAACTCATATTGGACGGCGAAAAAACCTCAATGGCATTTTGTCCGCCTCTGCCAGAGAACGACTCAAGATTGGTTGCATTGAAAGATGACGAATTGGAAGACAATGGCATGTTTTTTTCGACTGCATGCTGGAGACGGTACGTCGGCACATGGGAAATCAGAGGTGGAAAGTTTTATCTTGTGGACATCAACGGGATATACAAACTATCTGGGACTTCTCAGATTTTTGCAGACTGGTTCACTGGCACGCTCAGAATACCGAAGGGTGAAATTCTGCAATATGTCCACATGGGATACGGTTCTGTTTTCGAGTATGAAACGCATATAAAAATAGAAAAAGGAATAGTTACAAAGTCCAGAGTTATCGACAATAGAAACAAAGATACGAATAGAAGAGATCTTGGTTGGGAAAACCTGCCAGGTTTCGAAAATAGATTTGACGGTGATGATGAAATTTAATCACCTGATCATTATCTATTTTATCCATAAAATGTTGCCGCAAAAATCAAAAAAATATCGATTCTTATTGTCGAAGATGCACAGAGGTTTAGTTAATAGCAGGTTTTCCAATGCTTAGGGATTTCTCAATAAATAAAATCGAAGCCTCGTCCCGAGGCATTCCGGTCTTCGATTTTTTTGCTACAAGGATTCGGTATAAGAATAGGATTATAAGAAAGGATTGGCAGCTATCAGGTAATCCACTGAAATGTGCGGAACAGTACATCAGGAAGAATAACCTGTCTCGGAGCGAGCATGAAACTTGATGAACGCGAGTGGAAAGTTGCAGATATATAGCAGATTGATGACAAACTGAATTATTGTCTCTCTCATTGAGGATTATAAAAGTACGGCCTTGATCGCTGTCTGCTTTACCAGGTTCGCTCGTATGGTAGGGCGGGGTTCCGTCCCCGCCGTCTTTCTCGACCAAAAGCAGAAAGGGCAAAACCTGAGTTCTGCCCTTCCTGTATTAACAAATTATCTAAAGGTTGTTATGTTAAAAAACAAAAATCAGTCATTATCGCCCGAAAGCAGGTTCCCAAAACCTCCCAGGATAGAGCCTTCTCCCTTGCTGCCTCCCATCTGGGGTGCTGCCTGGAGCATTCTACCTGCAAGACGGGAAAACGGCAGGGATTGAAGCCAGATTTTCCCAGGGCCTTCCATATGAGCAAGAAAAAGACCTTCTCCACCGAACATGGCTGTTTTTATACCGCCTACCGTGCGGATATCAAAATCAACACTAGGCTCAAAAGCCACCACGCATCCGGTATCCACATGGAGAACTTCTCCCTGTTTCAGGGTGCGTTCCATTATTGTTCCGCCTGCGTGCATGAAGGCCATACCATCGCCTTCAAGTTTCTGCATGATAAAGCCTTCACCGCCGAAAAGCCCGGTCAATATCTTTTTTTGGAGATGGATGCCTATGGATACACCCTTGGCAGAGCAGAGGAAACTGTCTTTCTGGCAGATCAGGCATCCGCCGTGTGCTGCTAAATTTACCGGAACAATATTGCCCGGAAACGGCGCTCCGAAGGCAACATGGGCTTTTCCATGTCCTTTATGAGTGAATACGGTCATAAAAAGACTTTCACCGGTCAGAAGCCGTTTGCCTGCCCCGAGGAGCTTGTTCATGAAGCCGCCGCCTTTATTTCCGGCAGATGACGAACCGTCGCCAAAAACTGTTTCCATTTCGATATGGCTGTCTTTGTACATCATCGCGCCTGCTTCAGCGACTGCGCTTTCATCCGGATCAAGTTCCACTTCTACAAACTGCATCTCGGAACCGAAAATTCTGTAATCAATTTCATCGGAATTTGTCGGTTTTGGTCCGGGGGCAGGGGCTGCCTGTGTCGGTTCAGGGGGCGAAACTTTCTGGTTGCTGTTCGTCGGTGGAGCAGATGGCTCAGGCGGTTTTGGAGCAGCTTTACCCGTCAGTTCAGGCACTTGCGATATTGGAAGCCACTCGGAAAATCCATCTTTCCAGGCAAGGCCATCGGAATTCATTTTAACATGGAATTCTGCCTGGACCTGATCAAAAGGCCCTGTCTGCTTGCCATCGTAACTAAGGTACCACTGGCTCATTATATTCCTCCCTGAATCAGTTGCCCAGCATGGCTTTTTTAAGCTTGGGAACGGAAACTTTTGTTCCAAGCCAGATACCGAACACGGCTTTTTTGAATTCAAGCCCTGTCAGAGTTCCTTTTTCCTGGCCGTTTGTATATAGGCTCAAGCCTTTTTTCGGAACATAAATGATGTCATGAACTCCGTTTTTTTTCACACCTTCTTCAAACCAGCTATTGAAAGTTTTTATGGATTCCGCAATAGGCGCGGTGTTTTTGCCTGTTGCATTGGCAAATCCTTCAGTCCATCCTTTTACGATTTTTTTGCCAGCCACATCTCGTATCCAATGCATCCGGATAGCCATAGCTTCGTCAGCAGCTATGATTTTTGCAGAATCACTGCTTTTCTGCTTGAGATACAATCCGCCTGCATATACTTTAAAGAAAGCCTTTTTTCTAAGGCCAGCACCATTAAGAACCAGATTGTCTTTTCCTGCAGCCAGAGTGTCCGGCAGTTTTACTCCTCCAATTTCTTTAGCAAGCGCAGGGGCTTGAAGCAGAAAAAGGGCCATAGCAATCAATACAAGTTTTTTCATCATCGTGTGTTCTCCTTCTTGGTTTGGATAATTGATAATTTCCAATTATAAAAAACGGTTATATATTGAGAGTACCGATCAGTTTATCGACACTCGTAATTTTTTCAGTTTTACAGAAATCTTCGATTCCCTGGAGAATTTCCGTACAGGCTGCCGGATTGACAAGATTTGCCGTACCCACCTGAACTGCACATGCACCTGCGATCAGAAACTCAATAGCGTCTTCTGCCGTCATGATTCCGCCTATTCCTATTACTGGTATTTTAACGGCTTCTGCCACCTGCCACACCATGCGGAGGGCAACAGGTTTTATGGCCGGGCCGGAAAGCCCTCCGGTTATGTTGCCAATTTTCGGTCTGCGGGTATTGATATCTATGGCCATGCCGGTAATGGTGTTTATCAGAGAAATGCTGTCTGCTCCTGAGTCTTCTGCCACACGGGCAATCTTTGTTATATCTGTAACATTGGGAGAAAGTTTTACCATAAGCGGTTTTGTCGTCTTCTTTCGGACAGCACAGACCACTTCTTCTGTCAACACCGGATCGACTCCGAAAGCAACTCCGCCGACCTTGACGTTCGGGCATGAAATATTCAGCTCGATTCCGGAAATATCATCCACATCGTTGATAATACCTGCAATTTCGACATATTCTTCTGTATTTGTCCCGTAGATATTAGCTATGGCAGGGCAGGACAATTTTCTTAAAAAAGGTAGTTTTTCGCTAACAAATTTTTCTATGCCGATATTCTCAAGGCCGATTGCGTTGAGCATACCGCACTTTGTTTCCACTATTCTGGGCGGAGGATTGCCTTTTGCCGGTTTTAAAGACAGGCCCTTGACAATGACAGCCCCAAGTTGGTTCAAGTCCATAAAGGGTTCGAACTCCTTACCGTACCCGAAAGTCCCCGAGGCTGTCATAACCGGGTTTTTCAATACGAGTCCGCCAATGTCAGTGGTAAGAACAGGTTTTTTTTCGGTCATCTTGTAATATCTTTCCATTGGTTATATGCCGTATCAAATTTTTTTGTGAGCAAAGCTGCACAGGCAAGTATTTTCGCGGACTCTTCAGTCCGGCGCAAGGCACATGCACGTTCGGCATTTTTGTACATCTGCCTGTAATTGCCAGCAATGAATGATTCGCCTGCCCTGTTGATGCAGGCAGCAGCCATATCTTCGATTTTACAAAATTTTCCCATTTCATTTTTGCAGCGAACGCATCGCTTCTTTCCCGTGTATCGGGCATTACAAATCGGACAACGTTCCATTTATATTTTTTCCTGTGCAGCTCAAAAAGATCGAATCAGACCAGATATCTGATATTGTCCAAAGAACTATTTTCAAGATAAGAGATTTTCAGATAATTAATATGGCAGGGCGGGTGTAACTTCGCCCTGCCGTCGATAATTGGGTATATTTTTTTCCTTAAAGCTCCATTATGGCCGTGGATGAAATAACTTCCACAACCTTGCTTGCCTTTGAATCTGTTTTCTGCATTGCATCGATGGGTACAGACAATAAGTATTCACCCATCAATGCGCCTTGAAAACAGATCCAAATTCGGCGCAATCTTATGGAATTAATTCCATCCACGACCCTTATCTGGAAGTTTTTGCGATTATATATACCAATGCAAAATTTATGTATAGAATACCCTGATGCTTCAGTCCTGATAATAATAAAGGATATCTTCAAGCTCTCCAATCAATTTTTTGACATCATCCTCTCTTTTTTCTTCTGCTGCATCCCGGATATCTTCCATCAGATTGATGATATCATCTTTTTCCTCATCAGTGACAGTGTCCAGCAATGCAGCGCTCTTTTCCAGTATACTGGCAGTTTCAGGAGTGATATCCTGAGACGATGACGTATCGTTATCCTCTGTCTGCGGCTGGAAGTCTGTGCCGAGGATATCCTCGTTTCCTTCTGACCACTCGGAGTCGATCTTTTTACGGGAAGCGACCATTTCTTTTTCGTCAAAAGCTGAAAAAGCATTTTCTATGACAGCATCCACATGTTTGCCCGACATTTTTTCTACAGCCCGAATTTTCAATATCCCATTGATATCCAAGTCGAAATTCAAGACGATCACGCTGCCAGCAGGAGCTTTTGTGAGTTTGAACTTATACATGCCTATCTCGATATTATCCAGTGCATCCGGTTTTTCTCCCTGGAAAATCCTGATATCCGTTCCTATCTGGTTATCTACTATTGTACCGAAAGCCTCACTTCTTCTGGCCGGAAGTTTGGTGTTACGGTGAATCAGGGGAACGAACATGGTCATGGCAGGCATCCCGTTGAGTTCTCCGACTGCGGAAGTTCCAAACGTATAAGGAGTGACATCCAGAAGCACACTTGAGTTATCCATGCCCATTTCTCTTCCCGACTGCATTGCCGCTCCGAGTGCAACGCACAGATCCGGGTCGATTTCACCGTGAGGTTTTTTCCCGAATCTTTCTTCCAGCATGCTCGATATTCTCGGAATTCGGGTGGAGCCGCCTACAAGGATAATTTTGTCGATGTCGGAAGGAAGGAGGGATGCGTCTTTTAATGCCTTGCTGACAGCATCGTTTGTTTTTGTAACATCCTCTTCGATCATTTCTTCAAACTGGGTTCTTGATAATTCATAGGAAAGGTGGACTGCTTTCAATAATTTCTTTCCTATGTGGTCTTCTTCTATTTTTGCATAAGGTTCAGCAGAAAGAGTGATTTTAGCTTTTTCTGCCGCTCTTCTGAGACGAGCCATGATTGTCAGATTATCTTTGACCTTGAGCTTCAGATTTGTTTCACAATGATCTGCAAGGGCATCCATGATCTTTCTGTCGAAATCATCGCCGCCAAGCTTGTTGTCACCGGTGCTTGCCAGCACTTCCACGATCTTGTTTTCAATCTTGACTATGGAGACATCGAAAGTGCCGCCTCCGAGATCATAGACAAGAATCTTCCGGGTTTCCGAATTTGTGTTCTCGTATGCAAGTGCAGCTGCAGTCGGCTCGTTGATTATTCTAACGACTTCAAGACCAGCTATTGCGCCTGCCTCTCTGGTTGCCTGCCGTTGAGCGTCAGTAAAATAAGCAGGAACGGTTATGATGGCCTTTGATATCGGTTTTCCAATATCTTTTTCAGCACGGGCTTTTAAAGCCTTCAATATAAAAGCTGAAATTTCCTGGGGCAGGTAGGCATTGCCGTCTAAAACTATCTTATCATCGCTGCCCATGAGCCGTTTGACTGAGAGTATGGTTCTTTCTGGTGCTATGACAGCCTGATTTTTAGCCTCGACTCCGACGATTATCTTTCCGTCCGGGTCTAGTCCGACACAGGACGGAAGAATACCCCGGTCGCCATTTTCGATTATCCTGGCATTGGAGTCTATGATACATGCGACTTCCGAATTGGTTGTACCAAGATCTATTCCTATTATTGGTTCCATTGAATTTTTTCCTTTACTCTTCGCAACTGACTATAACTTCCGCTGTTCTTATCACCTCGTCGAATCTGATATAGCCGCTTAACTGTTCTTCAACGACTATTCCCGGTTCGACTGTGGAATCGGGTCGTTTATCAATAGCTTTCATTGTTTTTGCGTTAAAGGGTTTTCCTACGGTTTCGGTTTTTTCCATTCCGATCAGTTTCAGGCATCGGTCAAAGCGCCGGATGGACATGTCATATCCTTCGATAATTCCTTCAATGCCTTTTGGAGCTGATCCGAAAAAACTTTTTTGATTTGAAATCTCAATTCCTGCTTCTCTGCCTCTTATCAGAGCATCTCTGATATCGAGAAAGGGCAGGGCGGTACGTCTTTCTGCCGATGTCCGGATTTTTTCCTCCATTTCATCCATATGCATGGTTCTTTCGCCAAACAGCCTCAGTGTCTGTTCATAATTTCTGGATAAAGAATTCAATGATTCTATGGCTTTTCCCTGTTCCCTGTTCTGAAATTTGATTTCCTGCCTCAAAGATCCGAACTCGGATAAAAGGGTGTAAAGATCGCATGATTCCAGGACTGTACCATCTTTCTGGTGATCTGTTCCGGCATGTCTTCGAGCCAGTTTCTGAAATCTTCAATAGCTGTCATTTTCCAATCTGCCAACTCTTTTTTTTCAACTCTTTCCACAAGCCGGCGTGAAAAAAAAGCGACCATGAATCTGTAAAAAGGAATTACAATTTTTCTCTCAATTTTTCGACCCAGTTTTTTCAGCAATTCCCATGTTTTTATACCAAGCGTTTTCAACCATCCAGTAATAATGAGCAGAAACTTCTTGATCCATTCGATTATTTTTTTAAACACACCCATTTTTTATCCCCCTTTATCGTTTATTACATGCTTTTTCCATTTTAAACAGGGTCTCAAGTCCGACACGTTTTCGTCTGCTGCCTACGGATTCTGCCAGGGCGATCAGTGCTGGTTCGCTCTCTATCAGGTCTAGCGTTCGGAATAATTTGCCCCATACACGTTTCCTGACATCTTTGACAGCTTCATAGGCTTCTGTGATTTTCTGAAACATATCCGGATCTTTTTCCGGTGTATGCTCTTTGACGAGCCTCAGATAATTTGTACGAATCTCTTCATCCGAAGCATCAGGATGTGATTCT
>JAUCGE010000348.1 GCA_030377965.1 Desulfobacterales bacterium HSG16 | reverse complement strand
TTGTGAAGATATGCGGTTTTCTGGTAAAAGCTATGGCTTGTCATGTATCAAGGATTGATGATAATGAAAAAAAGGAATATCTGACGGAGATTATTAATGATAACTTTTGAATCTTTATGTGAAAAAAAAGACAGAATCGCTGTTTTAGGGCTCGGATATGTGGGACTGCCCCTTGCTGTTCACCTGTCTGGATATTTTGAGGTGACCGGCTATGATCTCAATACTGGCAGAATCGAAGAACTCAGGGCAGGGCATGATCGAACTCTCGAAATTGATAAAAAAAATCTTCTGGCAGCGGATATTTTTTATACTAGTAATGCAGAAGACCTTTCCGAATGCAGGCTGATAATAGTAGCTGTCCCGACTCCCATAGACGAATATCGGATTCCGGATTTAAATCCGTTGAAAAGCGCCTCTTCCATCGTGGGGAAAAATATCAAAAAAGGCTCATGCATCGTTTTTGAATCAACGGTATTTCCAGGTGCGACAGAAGATGTTTGCGTACCCATAATAGCACATGAATCCAATATGTTGTTTGGCAAAGATTTTACAGCTGGCTATTCTCCTGAACGGATAAATCCTGGCGATAAAGTTCATACTCTTGATAAAATTATAAAGATTGTATCCGGCTCCGATCAGAAAACCTGCCTGTTGCTTCAAAAGGTTTACGGGAAAATTATTACTGCCGGACTTCATGTGGCATCATCCATCAAGGTAGCTGAAGCTGCCAAAGTGATTGAAAATACCCAGCGGGATCTCAATATCGCTCTTATGAATGAGCTGGCCATGATATTTGATAAGATGGACATAGATACTCTTGAAGTCTTGAAAGCTGCCGGAACCAAGTGGAATTTTTTAGATTTCAGACCCGGACTCGTGGGCGGACACTGCATTGGTGTCGATCCTTATTATCTTACATTCAAGGCCGAATCTATAGGCTATCACCCTGAAATGATTCTTGCCGGACGCAGGATAAATGACGGCATGGCCAAAGTGGTGGCAGAACAGACAATCAAGATGCTTTTTAACCTGAGAAAGTCTGCCAGTGAACTCAAAGTGGCGATACTCGGTCTCACTTTCAAGGAAAATGTGCCGGATTTAAGAAACACCAGGGTGATCGATATAATAAATGAACTCAAAGAGTTCGGGATAGACGTTCTGGTTCATGACCCTCTGGCTGAACCTTTGGAAGCAAAAAAATATTACGGTCTTGATTTGCAGTCCCTGGAAAAGCTTAAGGGAGTGGACGCAGTGATACTTGCCGTGAATCATATTATGTATGAAGATATGGGACTTGAGGGAATTTCCCAGCTATGTTCCGGAAACAGACCTCTGGTAATTGATATCAAAAGCATTTTTGGCCCTGAAGAAGCAAAGCAGTTGAATATCGACTACTGGAGGCTATAAGATATTGAAATTTATATTTCTCGAATCTTTTTTCGGCGGGTCTCATCAGGATTTTGCAAAAGGGTTTGTGGAAAATTCACGACACGAAATTGAGCTTTTGACCCTCCCTCCCAGATTCTGGAAATGGCGGATGAGAGGCGCTGCCTTATATTTTTTGAAAAAAATTCCCGATTTGAGCAAGTTTGACGGCCTTATAACCACAGACCTGATGAGTCTTTCCGATTTCAAGGGCTTATCCGGGGGAAAATGCCCTGCTTCAGCAGTCTATTTTCATGAAAATCAGTTGACGTATCCTCTTTCAACAGAAGAGCGGATGGATTACCATTTCGGGTTTACCGATATTACCACCTGCCTGGCCGCAGATAGGGTTTTTTTTAACTCCAAAACACATTTTGACAGTTTTTTTAAGCAATTACCGCCGTTTTTGCGTATCATGCCAGAATTCAAGCCCCGCTGGGTGATTGATGCTATTTATGAAAAATCATCTGTTTTATACCCCGGATGCCGTTTTCCCGCAGTCAAGGAAAAAATTGACATCACCAGAAAAAAAATGCCGCCGCTGATCATCTGGAATCATAGATGGGAATTTGACAAGAACCCGGAAGATTTTTTTCTGGCTCTGGATCAGGTGGAAAAAAAAGGCTTTGATTTCCGCATAGCTGTTCTGGGGGAAAGGTTTAAAAGAATCCCCAAAGTTTTTGATAACGCAAAAGAGCGGTTTAAAGACAGGATAATACAATTCGGGTATATTGAATCAAAAAGTCAATATTTTGACATGTTAAAACAGGGTTCTGTTGCAGTCAGCACGGCTGTTCAGGAAAATTTTGGTATTTCCATGGTCGAATCCATGCGTGCAGGCTGCGTTCCTCTCTTACCGGACAGGCTTTCCTATCCTGAAATCCTTCCCCAGAGATTTCATGAAGACTGTCTTTACAAAGACGTAAATGATCTTGTGAAAAAACTTTGCACGATTCTTTCCGATATTTCCGGCTTCTTAGAAAAGAGTACATCTCTTTGCAGCGAGATGGATCGGTATTCCTGGGATAATATGATCCATGAGTATGATTATGCT
>JAUCGE010000347.1 GCA_030377965.1 Desulfobacterales bacterium HSG16 | reverse complement strand
GTTGGAAATGTGTTTGTAAGCATGGTCACTTTCTTGCTCATGTACGGAGTATATGGTGAATAGATGCCCGAACTTTTTTAACATGCCGGCGCTGCCTTCCCCCAGGGATTGACAATTATTTTTTACAGGAGCGAGGGTGTGTTCGGTATCAAGGCCAATGTGCTTGCCACATATGTGCTTTTATTTGTCCTGTTCGGAGCTTTTCTGGAAAAATGCGGGGCGCAGAAATTTTTTATTGATTTCCCCCTGGCCGCAGTGGGTCATAAAATAGGCGGCCCTGGAAAAGTGTCTGTAATCGCATCCGGTCTTTTCGGATCAATTTCCGGATCTGCTATCGCCAACACGGTATCGACTGGAACATTTACTATTCCCATGATGAAAAAAGCGGGATTCAGGCCCCATATCGCAGGTGGAATCGAACCTGCGGCTTCCATAGGCGGAATGTTCATGCCGCCTATTATGGGAGCAGGCGGCTTTATAATGGCAGAACTTACCGGTCTGCCCTATTCGACAATTATGCTGGTAGCGATCTTTCCAGCCCTCATGTATTTTTTCAGTGTATTCGTCATGGTTCATTATGAAGCTAAAAAAGATAACGTGATCGGAGAAAGATTTGAAAGAAATGCAATGGATATCCTGAAAAACGAATGGGTATACACGCTTCCTCTTATCGTTATCACGATCTTCATGCTGGCCGGGTATTCCCCAGGATTTTCTGCTATTTTAGGACTTGCTTCATGTATTTTCGTCAGTTTCAAGGAAAAGGGAACCCGTATTGATCTGGCTCTGGCAATTATTATGGCGGTTATTCTCTGCGGTTCTATCATTAATATGCTGGTTGTAAAAGCGGGAGCAGGCGGAACGCTCACAACGACAACAATTGCAAAGATCTCCTCGATTATTACCAATCCTAATCTTTTGATCACAGGTATAATAGTCTATATCATTGTCACACTTCGCCGTGAAAACCCGAAAGAAAGCCTGAAAAAAGAGTTGAAAAGTTTTGTGGTGGCATCCCGTGTGGGAACAGAAAACGGTCTTAAAATCGGTGCTACTGTGGGTGTAATAGGAATCATCATCGGTGTGTTGACCTTCAGCGGCCTGATTCTGACCTTTGCCGATATTGTTATTGAACTGGCAGGCGGTTCGCTGGTCTTGACGATTCTTTTCATTGCTCTTGCGTCCCTGGTTCTCGGGATGGGAGTTCCGGTAACTGCTGCATACCTTGTTACAGCCGTTGTCGCAGTGCCAGCCCTGACACATCTCGGAGTAAACGAACTTGCAGCCCACATGATCGTTTACTGGCTGTCCCAGGATTCCAATATCACGCCTCCGGTCTGTATCGCAGCTTTTGCAGGTGCTACAATCGCCAAGGCAAATATGTGGAAAACAGCCTTTGCATCGTTTAAGTTTGCAAAATTTCTCTACTTGGGGCCATTTCTGTTCGGATATGTACCCGGATTTTCGCTCCAGGGCGGCCCGAAAGCCATTGTCACTGCTTTTGTTCTCATAATCATAGGAACTTATATGTATTCATGGTTCTTGAGTGGTATCTGGGTACGCCCCCTTATGAATTTTTTTAAAGGACCAGAGGCAGAAGAAGATACAGCAGCAAAAGAGGAAGAAGAAAAAACGGAGAAAAGGGCATTGGACGAAGCGCTGAAAGAAGTGGACTAAACCACATAATCGGAAATAGCATTGAAACGTAAATCAAATTAAAGGAAAATCGAAAATGATAATACCGAAAATCAAAATCAAAAAAATACTGTACGCAACGGATCTTTCCGAAAATGCACGATTCGCGTTCGCATATGCCGCAAGTCTTGCAAACATGTACAATGCAAAGCTTGTCATCCTTCATACACTGGACGAAATTCCAAATATTGACAGGACGGTGATAGGCTATATCAGCACCGAACAATGGGAAGAAATAAAACAGCGAAATATCGAAGAAACCCGTGAAAGCCTTCTGGGTAAAAGAAGAAGCAACACTGCAATCCGTGAAGTACTCGACAAGTTCAACGAAAACGCCCAGGCAACAAACGAAAATGCTTCGTTTGAGACAGATGAAGTTCTGGTGGTTTACGGCATCCCGGTAGAACAGATTATAAAGCAGGCAGATGAAAAAGACTGCGATCTGATCGTCATGGGAACCCACGGTCATGGAGTCCTTGCGGGTACGATGATGGGAAGCACTGCCCAGCGGGTAATGCGCCGGTCTAAAAAGCCGGTAATGGTTATCCGGCTGCCGGATAACGAGTAATTTTTTTCGTTTTTACACTATATTTTTTCGATTCAAAGGGGGCGGTAATTACCGCCCCTTTTTTTGCATAACGATGAAAGTTAGAAAGAAATTCGAAAAATGTCATGAAACTTTTGCACAAGTACTTATAAAAATCTATCGATCCAAACTTCGGTTTTCAATGATTTTTCTCATTTCCGAGAAATCTCTGGCAGTTTTAATTGCGTCCTTTATCGCTTTTAATCGT